>JASFVS010000153.1:0-7235 GCA_050049715.1 Phycisphaerales bacterium | reverse complement strand
TAACTAAACTCAGGCCGGGGACAATTCTGTAATTGCGTTTCAAGGTACCTCCACCCAAAGAAGCTAGAATCTGATTTCTTTCCGGTATTGTGTATTGTTCCTGATTCGCCCGTGTCGCAAAGCGTACTAATAATTCATTAGGTTCGTAGGAGGCTCTTTGTGGTATTTCTGTAAAGTTGTGGTCTGGGGGCGGATCAGGGATTTTTCCTTTTCGAAGAGCTTCTTCCGCTATGGCATTGACGTCGCGTACCTGAGAGTTGGCCGAATATGATGTCGTTAGAACCAAGATTAAGCTAATATAAAAGACCTTTTTCATTTTAATTCCTCCTCGTCTATTGCAGGGTTACGAGCACTAAAACCTGCCCTTTTTGACCTTTCCCAAGGCTTTGCATGGCCTTTCCTAAGATTGAGCCGTGAGCACGAGTATTATCTAAGGCTTTCATTGCATGACCTGGTGTAGTTGAGGTGGTCAATAAATCTCCCGGTTGGATTGAATTTTCAGTAGCATCAACGTTACAATAAACTCGACCTGCTAAAGCCACATCACGGTCATATTGGTCAACTCCAAGACGAACGCCGGAACCTGTGTTCTTAGCTCCTGCTACTATACCGGCGACCTTAGTGTCATATGGTTTAGCGGCTATTGTTAATTTGCCAGGATTATCGGCATCGATAACCAATACAGTACCGGGAACGGCCTTTTTATTTTCTGTGACGTTAAAACCCTCTGCATAGTCAAGTCCTGCGCCAAGTTCTACGACACTGTTACCGCTTGAATCTTCTACAAGTAAATTACCACGGACGGTCAATTTTTTTGACGGGCTTAGTTCTCCAATTCCAACATTTCCGTTCGTATCTATCACAATTGCATCTCTGACTGTTGTTCCATCGACTCGACCGGAAAATTGTCTTAGCTTGATGATACCAGTCGATGTTAATCCCCAAGCAAATGCATCAACTTCTGTTGGATTGGATTTGTCCACTCCTATCCAATCGCCGTCAGAAATAATATTTCCTTCAACATCCAGTGCATAATCTGGAGCGGTTGTTCCAATGCCGATTTCGCCTGTGCTCTCAATAAATAATTTTGCGTAACTTATGGGACTAGAAGAAATATCTTCGTAGTTCCCACCCGCGGCTATATATATATTGCCGCTGTACTGATAAAATAGTCCTGCGCGTGTATCACCACCAGGTTCAAGCCCATCTAATCTCGCTGAAAAGGCTATCCCGACAGGGTCGTCTGAATAAGGAGCACTTATATTTGGTCTATGTAATTTAAAGGCGATATTTTCATTAGTATTTTGCCTGACATCTAACCTATGGTCCGGTGAGGTCGTTCCGATACCGATGTTACCATTGGATTCGTTAATCACGGAGTCACCAATACTGTTAGAGTCCGTGAATTTTGTAATATAGTCGGTTGTACCATTGCCGGTAATTGGATCGGCCTTAACAATTTTGCTTAATGTTAATGTTGCTGTTAGTAAAAAGAGTAACATAGTGATTTTTGTTTTTTGTGTGTACATAGTTTGTTCTCCTTTCTTTTATACTGAAATTTTAAAGACAATCGCCGCTACAGAGTGTTTATACCTGATAATCACCTCCTTCCACTTAGGTCTCTATTTGTAATAAGGATAATACCGCTACGAAAATACTTTTAGATTAATATCCCTCCCGCTTCTATATTACAGAGCGATTATGGATGGATGAATGTTGATTGTTTTTTGGGGGATTTTTTAAAATTCTTATGTTGAGATGGGCTAAGGTGACTTGACTTCATCGCGTGTAAATCGCTTTTTTAGCGCCAAGTGCACATTTTTTTGTGTGTGAGGGAATAAAAGGAGGAAGTTATTTAGATTGTTCTGCCTGTTTTTTTCGTTTCTTTTGTTCCGCCTCTAACTGCTCATAAAATTCGGGTCTTTCGATTTTTATCCGGTTAAGCAGGCTCTGTCTTAAATGAGGAAGATGCTGCCGGTCGTTAAGGAAATCGGACAATGCAAAGTATCTTAACAGTTTAAGGTCGGGCAGGTCGATTCTTTCGGTGTCATCATATTTTTTTCGATAAAATTGAAAAACTTCCTCTGCCATTTTTTCTCTGCCGAAAGCCGCGTCGTCATCGTAAATTGCATACAGGTAGTAACTTTCCCTTAACAGTGTTAGTATGATTTCTTTCGCGTCATTTATGACTATATTTTCAAGTTCTTCATACAAACGCTTTTTCACGAAATTGGCAACAAGAGGGTCTTTGAATTCTTCAAGGGGATAAAGTTTTCTCAACTGGTTATAGATTTTTTGTGCATATTCTTTGTGTCCCGACTGGTAAAAGGAATTCACGGCATTCACGAGCATGTTCCGATGGCCGTTCTGGAGGGATTTAAGGCGTCCCCTATTATCTTCATCTTTTTTGTATTTTTCGAGCATTGCCAGAGTCGATTTGTTGTAGGGTTCGAACATCCTTAAATCCGGCCGTAAAAATATGTCCATGATTGTCCGTGTTTGAGGCTCCTGGGTGGGGTCCTGTGATGGTACTTTGCGTGTGGTCTCGAAAATAAATATCTTGCCGTTGCGGAAGAGGTTTTGCAGGCTGTGTGCTACGATGCGGTCCGTGTTGGCTTCGCTTATCTTGAGTTCCCGGTCCTGCTCTTTCGCAATTATTTGCAGGCCTTTGACTGCCCAGTAAATAGCGTGGCAGTCGGGATGCCGCCAGTCCAGAGGTAAATGTTTGTTCGGGTCGTTCCAGTCGACCGGGCCGTAGGTTTTATTTAATTCTCGCATTAAGACCGGATCGAGCTTCCACTCTTTACGTAATTGGAAGGCCCTGGCAAAAATATCAAATTTTTTCAGGGTTTCGGTGCCTCTGAAATTGTCGATTGCCTGGCCGGCGGCAGGATTAAATCTGCTGGAATTTCCCCTCAGGGCTAAATAATTGTTCACGAACCGGCTTTCATCGGAAAATGATTCGTCGGCTTCTTTCAAGGCATTTATTAGAGGGGTTATGTTCGGGTCCTGAGCGATTTCTTTCCAGGTGGCCGGCGCTTCGGCGAGCGCATCGAAATACTCGTCGTCTGCAGTACCGAGGAGCGGTTTCATTGCCATCGCCAGCTGCAGCTTATAATATTTGTGCGCATCGTCCGATACGCCGCCTATTTTGTGCTGAAATATCCTGCCCAGCTCACGGTAAAGCATTATGTCCGTGAGCTTATATTTATCAATGGCTTCATCGCGAAGTAATTCATAGCCGTTTTTGACCCATTGCCATCTTTGGTCCGGCTGATTTGCCGGTATAGCAACAGAGATATTGTAGGCCATATTCCATGCGTGAAATTCCCAAACCGATGAGAATCGGGGCTGCAGGATGGTTATCCATTCTGCGAGTTGCCTCGCATCGAAAAATTGCCCCTCATCTTTGAGCTTGTCCGCCCGCATCCACAAAATATCCACGACTAAGCCGCGAAATGCTCCCGTTGCGGCCGTTGCAAATATCAGCGTGGGAGGAATGTTTTCAGGTTGGTCGATTATCAGGTCCATTTCCTCGCGCTGGCGGTTTATAGAGTCGAGCTGTATGCCGGCGCCGATAAGAAAAACGATGGCCAGAACAATGCAGAAAAACCAGATTATTTTGTCACGTACGTGCATAAATAGCTGAAAAATTACACACTAAATTATAATTTTCGCGATTTCTCGATAACTGAAAATAATCAAAGCAAGAACAAACAGCAAAAATGCCTTAATGCAAACCATAACGACCGCGCATCTGGCCAGCAAGGACCAGCTTATTAATCTTGCAGGAACCAGAAATTTCGTAGGATTAAACCTGTCAAACTGCGGCAGGAGTTGAAGCAACCATTTAAAAGTGTATGCATAAAACATACTTGCATTTTTACTAAGGAATTCGAAGGATTCGATAACAAAGCCGCTGACGCTTGCGGTTGAAAAAAGCACAAGGCAAAGTAATATAGCAACAGGGAACGACAGGAAAGTTGAAGATAGTATGCCCAGACATGCAAGGAAAATCAGACGTAGGAGTATTAAAAGGACGGCTCTTATGAAATTGCCTGTGAAGGAATCGGCTTTATAGAGCACCTCTATGCCGTCTGGCGGAAAGATTATGACCGTATTATTGTAAGGTACGTTCTGGAATGCTATGGCAAGACGGCCGTGTGCGGGGACGACCTCGGCGGGTATTTCTATTTCGTGAAACGTTCGGACGGAGTGTTTATAGATGCGGTCATAAGTTGGAGTTTTGCTTTCCGTGCCGTATCTGATGTATTGATAATCGCCTGCAAACCATCTGCCGTATACCTGATCGTCGGGTGGGTTTACATTAACATCATATTTGAATCTTATGAAAATACTTTGGTCGAGGGGCTTTACGTTATCAAATTCCCAGACCAGCACCTTCCCTACAGCCGCGGATCGTTTTACAAGCTGCTGCTGTTGGGTGAGCCATGAAATAATTTCATCGTGCGAGAGATTTTCGGGCAGCTCGTTGCTTGTTTCAAGTTTTTTATAGACCTCTTCGACTTCCTTGGATACGTCAACCACCGGCACATTCAGTCCTGCCCGTGCAGAGAAGAATTCGTTTTCGGCCTGAATAAGTTCGGCCTTGGTCGGATTATGGAGTTGCGGTATGTAAACGGTATTTGCGTATATGATAGATGAAAACAAACCGAGTAGAATTATATCAAGGAGTATTATTCCGAGCAGCTTGCCTAAAAGAAACTCATACCGACGAATGGGCTTTGTGATAACTGTGTATATCTGTCTTTGTTCTATATCGCTGGTTACCGAGTAAATCGAGACTATTATTGTCAGCAGGCAAAGTAAAAGGCTGGTTAGTGACAAGCCGTAGCTTACAAAGGTTTGTAACCTGCCTTTTAATGTTCCGTCGCCTGTGGTGGAAAGACTCATTGCAGTCAGGAGGACAAGCAGCAGGACAAGAAAAACGACGGCCACCTTCATCCGTAAGGCCTGCTTGATGGTATTTTTGGCGACAGCCCAGATACTACCCATCGCCTGTGTCTCCTGCCTGTGGTTTGTCGGTTTGTTCTTTGTCCTTGTTTTGGGAGGTCGGACGGCCTGTAAGCTGGTCTAAAATATCTTCTTTAACTTGTTCGGGTTGAACTGCCTGTGATTCGACCGGCTGTGTTTTTACTTTTTGGTCTCTATCAACGGATTCGGGCTGTGACGTCTCAGTAGAACTTGTTAATTTGCTCAGTAGTTGTTCGTCGGGCTCAGGCTCGGCACTTTCAGCCTGAACGACTTTTTCTGTTGCCGGAGGAGATGTAGGCTGATGTTCCTGCGATACCGGTGCGGAGACGAGCTTGTTGAGTATGCTTTCTGAAGCGGAGATTTGCTGTGTAAGGAAATCTCCGATTTTGGTTGTGCTGACAGCCCCGCTTGTGGGCTGTGCCTGCTGTTGTGCGGCCGTGACGGTCCTGATGAAAAATGACTCGAGCTTGTCCATAGGAGACGTTACTATACATTCGGCATCTTCCTGCTCAACCAACTGTTTTATTTTCTCAATGGTATTATCACTTATAGCGTCGGTTGTAATTTGTTTTTTATTTGTCTGCTGTAACAAATCCCGAACCTGTCCCTGGGTCTGGATTTTGCCTCCGTAAAGAATTGCAATTCTGTCGCATACATCTTCGACGTCCGCGAGGAGGTGGCTGCAAAGCAAGATTGTCTTGCCGCGTTCGGACAGTTTCAGGATTAAATCTTTTATTTGTCTTGTCCCGATAGGGTCGAGTCCCGTTGTCGGCTCATCCAGTATGAGTAAGTCGGGGTCGTTTATCAATGCCTGTGCCAGGCCGATTCTGCGCGCCATACCTTTAGAAAACGTTCCGACCGGCCTGTTCGCGACGGCCTTTAATCCGACCATATCAAGAAGAGCTTCGATACGCATTTTGCGTAATTTAGCTGGAAGACCAAATAATCTGCCGTAGAAATCCAGCGTTTCGCGGGCGTTTAAGTATCTGTAAAGGTATGACTCTTCAGGTAAAAAACCGATTCTTGAGTTGATTTCAGGGTCCGAACCTTCACCACCGAAAATCAGGGCTTTTCCCTTTGTCGGATGGAGCAGGCCTAACAGCATTTTCAGGGTTGTTGTCTTACCTGAGCCGTTAGGACCTAAAAGGCCGAAGACCTCATTGTGGTGAACCTGCAGGTTCAGGTCGTCCACGGCGTAAACCTTGGCCCTGCCCCACCAATCAGAAAAAATCTTGGTTAAAGATAAAGTTTCGACTGCGTATTCCATTGTTATCTATCTTGTTAAGCGTATTTTGTGTTGTGCCCTGCTTTATTTTTACGCTTGTGGTTCGTGGTCGAGTTCCTCACCATAGCGGACAAGCCTTGCGCTGTTAAAGACGACAATCAGTGAGCCGAGGAAATGCAGGACCGCTGCATAAATCGCCGGCAACCAGTCTGCTGCTCCTGCTATAACACCAAGAATAATAAACATTATTCCAAAGCCGAGATTTTGATTAATAACTCTCCTTGTTTTTCGAGAAAGCCGGACGAGGAAAGGCAGCCGCTTCAAGTCATCGCTCATCAGTGCAATCGAAGCGGAATTTATAGCTACATCGCTGCCTGCGGCGCCCATGGCGATACCCAAATCACCAGCCGCAAGGGCAGGAGCATCGTTTATTCCGTCTCCGACAACCACAACGGTGTGGCCGTCCTTTTTAATCTGTTCTACAATTGCTAATTTGTCCTGAGGTAAACACTGTGCCTTAAAATCGGTACAACTCAGTTCGGCCGCGACCCGGCTGGCTACCTCGCTGCGGTCACCGGTAAGCATAGTCACTCTTTTTATGCCGACATCGATTAATTCCTTCACGGCCTGCTGGGCTTCGGGTCTGGTTTTGTCCTGCAGGCCAATCCAACCGATGCACTTAGAATCTTTCGCCACATAGAGTGTGCTAAAACCCTGCTCCTCGTGCAAGGCAGGGTCTTCAACATTACTTATATCTATATTGTTTTCTTTCAAAAAGGTGTCTCTACCGACATAAACGGTAGCTGAATCGACCTTTGCGCTTACTCCTTTACCCGGTGTTTCTTTGAAGTTGTCCGTTTGGGGTAAAGTAAGGTTCGCTTGTTTTGTCACTTCCCTGAGTGCTCTTGCAGCCGGGTGCTTGCTCATTTGCTCGGCAGAGGCGGCAGAGGTTAATAATTCAGCCGGCTCAACACCCTCGGCTGGAGTCAGCTTGGTTACATATAACCGGCCGGTC
>JASFVS010000135.1:0-7890 GCA_050049715.1 Phycisphaerales bacterium | reverse complement strand
TCCCGGTCCTGCTGCATCCGAACATTTGCCTTAGCCGTCACGTCGGCGCCCGCATCCTTTCCATCTTCATCGATAACTTTTATTCTGGCTTGGTGCGTACCTTCTTCGATTGATGAAAATCTTATTCTAAGAGCCACCGACACTGCCGGAAGAACAATCGGTAGCTTATTTGCGGTGACCGTATCAAAGGCGCCTAATACGTTCAGTTTTCCCCTCTCATCAGTCGCACATTTGCAAAGTAGAAAAGCTTCGATATCCATAATCATTACCTTTAGGATTCCAATTCTAACCTACCCTGCCAAACCAATCAAGTTAATAACCAATTCTCTCACTCTTGTATTCCGGAATTATCAATAAAAAAAGGGCCTATACCTAATTAACTGGTATAGGCCCGGAATTGTCGCTATTTAAATGCCCCAGGCATAATGCCCGGTTAAATTCCCGATTACTGTTCCGGAAGTGACAATAGATACAACCGTATATCATCGATGAACACTACGCCGGAACCTCCGTTCGTTGTTGTATCACCACTGGTACCGATGCCGATAGACATACTGTCAACGTCGGTCAGGTCTATGCCCCCATCGGCAAAATCCTGCAAATCAACAAGCCACTGTGTCCACACGTTTTTCGTTGTTGCACCTGCGTCTTCATGATAAATCAAAACAGGCTCGCCCGCAGTATTGGACACACCTACATACATCGGCTGAGGAGAGTTACTGAGTATCCCAATGTCCTCGTTCGTCCACTGGTCGGAGACAGTACCGGTGACACTCACGTTGGAGAACACGGTCTCACACACTTCGGTAGAGTTATGAGCGGTTATCGCCAGACCTATATACATAGGAATATTCATGGTAAATCTTTCGGAACCAACCTGTGTCCATGAGGTGCCGTCGGCTGAATAAGAGGCCGTAACGTTACCGCCTATGTCACGCTCTATCTTCACCCACTGCGGCGCGTTAACATCGGCTACGTCCATAGAAAGGCTCGTACCGCCCGCCGAAGTTCTGTATTGAAAAGAAACACCCTGAGTAGCCGAGACAACCATCATGGAATGGATGGAATCTGCATCAAGCGTATTGCGTATCATCACGCCGGCCTTGGCCCAGGCGTCTGTCTCCTCCACACTCTCGACCTTTGCGATAATCGAGCCGGGACTGGTAAGTTCCTTATAGGCAAAGTGAAACTCATCGGTATTGCCCCAGATATCCGCGCCGGAGCCGGTCATCGTATAGGTCCCCGCCGGCTCTTCTATGAAACTCCCCGAATACGCCGGATAACCTTTAAACCAAAGTGATAAAGCCTGAACGCCGTCTATGGTCCAGTCACGCACAGCATCCATCGGCCTCTCCACTTCAGAATACTTCATATCATTGTCATAGAAAAACGGCATCGACTGATAACCGCTGTGCACAACATTTGTCTCGACGAAATGCTCGCCGGCGTTAAAGTCCGGCTCCGGATAACCTGCTGTGGCTCCGTTTGTATTAATACCCCAACCGTCAAGCCACGTATCGAATATCCTGTCAGGTGCGTAGTCGTTATAGTCCTCGAAACTATCAATGACGTGGTAATTAATCACCGTAAAGCTCCATACATCGCCTTTCCATGGACTATTCGGCTCGGTGTCATTAACTTCATCTACCCGCCAGTAATATGTTCGGCCAAAATCAAGAGACTCGATAAGCTCATAACTGTTTTCAACCAAACCCTGACCTAATAACATGCCCCTCGGTTCGCTTACGCTCGCTTCGTTGACATCATTGAAATCCGTTCCGAAATATAAATCATGCGTATCGGCATAATCTCCCGCCATCCAGCTAAGGTTGGTATCGCGAGGCACATCTGTCCCATTATTCCTTGGCCCGGGATGAAATGCCTTGTCTGAAGATAACAGTATAAACATAGCAGTTCCCCATAGACTTGGATTGTGGGGACTTTCAGTTGTATCTATACTCCAGCTAATCTGTGTGTCCCGGCCGTCGCCATCGTCATCATCGTCAATCATTATATCAATCCCGACGAATCCACCCGGCAACGGCGACTCACCTGTCAGGGTCGACCATGGCAGCGCAGCTTCAATAATATAACCATCTTCGGTCGTAGCCACTCCATATTCTATGCCCTCTAATTTATCGATACCGGAATCCTGAAAATACCATTCGACGGGTGTTTCCACTTCTCCGTTGTTCCAGCGAAAATTGTACTGATAGTCATTTACACCGTCAGTAGTTGAATCTTTGCTATTGTCACCATCGATAAAAATCTCGACACGGTCATCGTTCCATCCCTCAGTAGCGCCCGAATCCTGTACAAGCGATTCATCGTTGACATCGACTAATATGTAAAGGTAATCCCAGTCCCAAAGCGCCCTCCAGCCTCCGGAACAATCCATGGGATTGTCGGGCGAGGCTCCTTCTTTTGTTATGGTCAATGTCTGTTCTGTCGAAAGCGACCATATCTCGTCCACAACACCATCGAGTACCGGCGGAGTCCCTCCCGCGTCCGGAATCTCGACATTAGGCTCTTGTGCTAAAACATAGCCGGCCGGAACCGTTACCAGAATTAAAATAGCCAAACAAAACAATTTTTTGCACATAATAGTCCTCCTTTAAAGATACATAACTGTCTATAGTTCTTGCCACACACCGGAACGAATATTGTCCTAAACAGGCTTCAGGCACCTTTACCTGTTGAGAACGAAAATGATAAATAAAAGATTCCTTACGGTCTGACTCTACCTCCTTCCTCCAAAACAGATATGTAAGTTGTTAATATTGAAAAACAACTAATATATATCTCGAATGCTCGAAATAAGCAAACACCTTCCTTGAGCCTTGTTTATCCTTTTATACTAAATTGGCGGTTTTTATGTCAAGATTTTTATGCTTTCTTATTCCAGAACAACAATAAAACATATACACTGTCCCCCCTAGGTTTATCCACGACAATCACTATATTGACTTAATACAGAGAACCCATTCCAAATCGTTACCTATTCTAAAAGCGGCAATCCGGTTTCAACTATTACACTTAGATAATCGAGAATCCGGTATCGAATATCTGGAAAACGAAATTTCTTTTCTCATCCTCGCCCGGCAAATCATACGATATACCCAATATAAATATGCCATTGACCTGTTTTTATTTTAATGCTACTCTATCATAAAATTTAAGGTGCTCGAAACAATGGAACTGTCTTGGCTAATGAAATTAAGAATTGCCGCCGCCGCTGCTGTCGGCGTGGTTTTAATCGGTATTTTAGGCTGGCCGTTTGCTTCGGCACCCGACCCGCTTAGCGCCATACTTGCCGGCTATATGAGCACCGGCAACGCCGTCATTTTGCTTTTTTTGGCATTTCTATCAGGAGTCATTGCCTATTTTCTTTCATGGCCCTACGGCCGGGAAATCGGAATATTGGCCGCACCATCCGGCTTGGCCATCTGGGCTGTCCGTTCAGGCAATATGGCTAATTTAATACAGATAAATCCGACCGCCCCCCAGCGACAGGCGCTTTTTGCATCGCTCAAATGGGATTCTCTTTTCTGGCTGGCCGTTGTCGCTGCCGGTTTCGCAGGGGTCTTTTTATGTCATAAAGTCCTGTCAAAATCCCAGCCGGCCAAAACAAACAAAAAATCTAAGCCAAACATGAACAATTACGTAAACGCGATAATTGCCGTCATCGGCTCAGGTCTGATAGCTCAAATATGCATCAGAATATTGGCTCAGGACATCAGTGCATTAGACAGTGAATTAGGCTCCGTTGTAGCTCAGCCCCATATCGGACAGATAGCTTTTGCCGTGTTCACGTCGTTCGGGATTGCCGCTTTTATAGTGCATAAATTTCTCGATGCCGGCTATATTTGGCCGATAAGCTCCTGTTTTCTGATAACTCTATTTACTACAGTCACTTACGCTAATCATGAAATCTTACAACATCTTGCTGAACAATGGCCGACGGCCTTTTTCCCAAATTCGGTCATTTCCATTTTGCCTCTGCAAATGGTGGCTTTCGGAACAATTGGCTCGATTGCCGGCTACTGGATGGCTTTTCGCTATGATTACTGGCGAAAACACGAAAGCCAATAGCAAAATCTGCGATTTTTTCAATTCCAGAAAATCTTTTTAAAAGTCTTTTATTTATATAACTCTTTATTCTAAAAGTACATACATATATATATTCCTATAATATACCCCCATCACCAGAACAAAAACAAAAATGGTTGTTTTTAGGCCCAAAATTAGCCGAAATATATTGTGATAAGATTTGTCGGTCGGGCAAGGTTTTGAGAAGATTAGTTATTGAAATAATGGCATATTTCAGCATTTGACAGACATCGTGACGAACATTCAACCATGATTTTCGTAACATATATTAAGGTAAAACCAGCCGACAAAAGGAGTTAGCAATGTTGGTTTTGAGCAGGCAAAGAGACGAATCGATTATGATCGGAGACAATGTTGAGATTATCATTGTTGACGTTCGGGGGGATAAAGTACGTTTAGGTATCACAGCCCCGAAGGACATACCGGTCCACCGCAGAGAAATATACGACGCCATTCAACGCGAGAAAAGCCAGAAAAAGGACTCTGAGGAGCAACAGGAGAAAAATCCTGAAACACCAAAGGCCTCCAAGGAATCCTGAAATCAGCGTCAAATAAAGCAAATCACACAAAATTTCTCCATCTTAATTTCTTTTAGTTCTCAATAAGCACCTAAATTACCATATCCCGGCAATATATCATTCATTATTTCACACCCATCAAGCTTCGGATTGAAGAACAGGTGATTTGGATTTATAATCGGTGGAAGAAAAAATCGAAAACAAAATAGGTCGGATGCCCAACAAATCGGAGGCTAAGATAAATTAAAACTACAGTGTCCATCCAGGGATTACTGGGCGGTTCTGATTAAGTAATAACTCTATTGGTTTCAAGAAACAAATGCAGAACAGAAAACAAATATATACAGTCACCCAGATTAACTCACTAATCAAGGTAGCTCTGGAACAAACACTACCGCCGCGTTTAATTGTCAAAGGCGAAATAAGCGGCTTCAAAATACACTCGAGCGGGCACTGCTACTTTTCACTGAAAGATAAAGGTGGAATCCTGCCCTGCGTTATGTGGGCGAGCAAAGTTCGAAATGTTAAATTTTCACCTGAGGACGGCATGGCTGTCCTGGCAACAGGTCATATCGATGTCTATACGGTTGGAGGCAAGTACCAGCTTTATGTCGACAAACTTGAGCCTGAAGGAACAGGAGCACTTCAACTGGCATTCGAGCAAATGGTGAAAAAGCTTCGTGCCGAGGGGCTTTTCGAAGATGAGCATAAAAAACCAATTCCGACCTACCCTGAAAGAATAGGCATACTGACCAGCGAAACCGGCGCTGCTGTTCACGATATCGAAGATAGTATTCACAGCCGCTGGCCATGCGTAAAACTGTTTTTATATCCGGTGCCGGTGCAGGGTAAAGGCTCGGCCAAAAAAATCGCCGCGGCGCTGCGGGACATTAACAAACGCAACAAAAAACTCAAGCTCGATGTCCTCATTGTCGGCAGGGGCGGCGGCTCCCTGGAAGACCTCTGGGCCTTCAACGAGGAAGTCTTGGCAAGGGCGATTTTCAGCTCGAAGATACCCGTTATAAGCGCGGTCGGCCACGAGGTCGATGTCACTGTTGCAGACCTGGTGGCCGACGCAAGGGCATCGACGCCGACAAAAGCAGGCGTTGTGGCTGTGCCGGACATGCAGGAAGTTTTGGGCCAGCTGAGTAATATTGAACGCAGATTAGCGGGCCAGACAAATGCGAGAGTGAAACTTGCACAGCAAAATCTGGAAGTCATTTTAGCCCGTGCCATTTTTAGAAATCCACTTTTACTCGTCCGGAATCCCGAGCAGCAATTAGACGAGCTGGCAGCAGAGTTGACTGCGACAATGCGGTCACTTTTGGCCGAGGCGCAAAGAAAGCTCTCAACATCTTACGAGCAAATTGTAAAAATTGAGCCGCACCGGCTGCTCGGAAATAAAACAGTTGAATTGAATAATTGCCGGAATAAGCTGAACAATAAAATTACAAAAATCATTAACAACTGCTGGATTAAGCTTACAGCCCAGAACAACCGCTTAGCTGGCCTGAATCCAAAATCGGTCTTACAGCGTGGCTACACCATTACAACTAACAAAAAGACCGGTTCACTCGTAAAGACCTCGGAAGATATCCAGCTTGGAGATTGTCTTATTACCGAACTTACCGGCGAAAATTTCATTGAAAGTAAGGTAACAAAGAAGTAAAAATATACAAATCAAATGGAAAAATTTGAAGGTCGAAAAATGGCAAAGAATAACAAACAGAAAAATGATTCCAGCGAAATGAGTTTCGAAGAGGCGCTCGCCATGCTCACAGATATTGTCAGCAAGATTGAGAAGGGCGAGGTTCCACTGCAGGACAGTATAGAGCAATATGAAAGGGGCATGTCTTTGATTAAGCACTGCCGGGAAATACTTCAAAAAGCCGAAAAACGCATTGAGAAAATAACCGAATCAGAAGACAAGTAACAAAACCTCAAGCGTAAGCAAAGGGTAAAATAACGTATAATACATATATGACATACGAGATACGAGATACGAAAAACGAGATACGAATTTAGCGAGCGTGGCGGAACTGGCAGACGCGCAAGGTTTAGGTCCTTGTGTCCTTTTGGACGTGGAGGTTCGACTCCTCTCGCTCGCATTTTTCAATCACAGATATTTGGAGACACAGATTAATGAAGCCCAGGGCGGCCGCGGTACTTGTTTGCATATCAGTGGTTCTTTTACTCAGTTCGTGCAGTTTGCCCACTCCTCAGACATCTCATGAGCCTTTTCTGGCTATACTTGGAGCGTTCGAGAAAGAAATAATATTACTCCAGGACAAACTCTCACAGCGACAGGAAAAGGAAATAGAAGGAATCAAATTTGTCAGCGGAGAGCTAAACGGCCAAAAAGTTGTCATCGCCTGGACAGGCATAGGCAAAGTCAACGCCGCAATGACAACCACCCTCGCGATAGAACACTTTAAGCCGGACAAAGTTATTTTCACGGGCATAGCAGGCGGCGTAAACCCGAAGCTTGAACCCGGAGACATAGTAATAGCCGAAAAAACCGCACAGCACGATTCGGGCATTTTATGGCCGGAAGGATTTATGCACCAGGGAGTAAAAAATCCTTTTGACGGTACGGACAATCCTGTCTTCTTCTATGCGGATGAGCGGCTTCTAAAATTTGCACAGCTTGCCGCCAAACATGTTAAACTTGAAAAAATTCAAACCAAAACCGCAGAAAAATCACCGCAAATAGTAACGGGCGTGGTAGTCACAGGTGACACTTTCGTTGCATCGAATGACAAGTGCATCGAGCTGCGCGATAAGCTCGACGCCGACGCCGTGGAAATGGAAGGCGCGGCTGTCGCTCAAATCTGTTATCAGCGCCGAATCGGGTATCTTGTTATACGCTGCATCAGTGACAAGGCCGATGAGAGTGCCGTACGGGATAAGCAGATGTTTTACCTGATGGCAGCTGAAAATTCGGCTGAGCTGGTCGCTGAAATGGTGGGCCTTTTAGCAACGGAGCCTTCGACAGAGAAAAACTTCTCGAACTGACAATGAAGGGATTCGAAATGATAGGCGATTATTTTAAACTTCGAGAAAGACAAACCAGCTTAAAAACCGAATGCATCGCGGGTCTGACAACATTTCTTACTATGGCGTATATTATTTGCGTCAACCCGGCCATTCTAAGTGCGGCTGGAATGGACAAAGAGGCCCTCATAGCGGTTACATGTATAATGAGCGGCGCTGCTACACTCATCGTAGGACTTTTGGCAAACGCACCTATAGCCATGGCGCC
>JASFVS010000134.1:0-7915 GCA_050049715.1 Phycisphaerales bacterium | reverse complement strand
ATAAATAATCGACGGATAAGCTCAACGGCTTGATAAATCCGGCTACTTTTTGTATGTCCCGGCTGCCTTCCTCAGTGAGTGACCTTTGGGGGTCTACATCTTTTGAGGCGGCCTTTGCATGCTGGATGAGGTAAAGTTTCATTTTTAATCTCCCTACTAAGCAATTATGTAGTGCCATTATAACATTAAATCAGAATTTGGCAATTTCCTGCAAACTTTCTAATCGTTGACAAGCCATTAATCGAAAGATAGAATGCTTGTTTTGTTAATTTTTGGAGTACTGTAAATGACCGATGTGACTTTAGTAACAGGTGATGGGATTGGGCCGGAAATAGCAGAAGCTACACGCAGATGCATAGATGCTACAGGGGCGGGTATCAACTGGTTAATTAAAGAGGCCGGCACTGATGTGATGGAAAGGGAAGGGACCCCCCTGCCGGAAGCTACGGTGGAAGCGATAAAGAAAACAGGCGTTGCGCTTAAAGCGCCTATTACTACGCCGGTCGGGACGGGCTTCAGGAGCATAAACGTTCATCTTCGCCAGACGCTGGATTTGTACGCGTGCTTAAGACCCTGTAAAAGCTATAAAGGCGTGCGCAGCAGATATACCGATATCGACCTTGTGGTTGTGCGAGAGAACACGGAAGACTGCTACGCAGGCGTGGAATTTCAACGGGGGAAAGATGATACGAACGAGCTAATAGACTGGGTCAACAAGCACAGCGAGAAAAAAGTAAGAGAAGACTCCGGCATAACTATAAAGCCCATATCGGTGATAGGTACCGAGCGTATTGTTAAATTCGCATTTGACTACGCCCGTAAGATGGGGCGAAAAAAGGTAACAAGCGTTCATAAAGCCAATATTATGAAATTCTCCGACGGATTGTGGCTTGAAGTCAGCCGGGAGGTCGCGAAGAAATATCCCGATATCGAATTCGAGGACCGAATCGTTGATAATATGTGTATGCAGTTGATTCAAAAGCCTGAGCTTTACGACGTGCTCGTCCTGCCCAATCTCTACGGCGATATACTGAGCGATTTGTGTGCCGGGCTGGTCGGCGGCCTCGGAGTGGCGCCGGGCGGGAACATCGGTGAAAAAGGAGCCATCTTCGAGGCAACGCACGGCAGCGCGCCAAAATACAAAGGCCAAAACAAGGTCAACCCCACGGCACTGATACTAAGCGGCGTTATGATGTTAAGACATATCGGTAAAATGACCGAGGCAGACAAACTCGAAAACGCAGTTGCCGCAGTGATATCCGAAGGTAGAAGCGTAACATACGATATGAAGCCGAACCGCGATGACCCGACTGCCGTCGGTACGAGCCAGATGGCGGATGCTATTATCGAAAAAATTGAAGGTTAGAAAAATCCCGTGCCTTTTACGAAAACTGATAAATCTTCGCTTCCTTGCCCGTAACCTGAAACTGGAAACAGCCATTATTAACAGAAACTTTGTCTGTTGAATCGAACGAATTGACTAATGTCTTGCCTTTTAAATTATCTTTAATTCTCTGAGGTATATTTACATTCTTATCAAATTCAATCGTAACAGGGCAAGGCATATCTTCGAAACCGTTGTTTATAATGACAACTACCGTATTGCCTTTAAATTCCCTCATATAGCAATATACAAAATGGTCTGCAAACAATGTAAAAAGGTAGCCGTATCGAATAGCTTCGTTTTGGTTCCTAATTTCAATAAGCTTTTTCGTATGCTCGAATATTTCCCTCTCATATTCATATTGTTCGAGCGGCACATAATTCCGGTCAAACACTTCCCAACGCATATCGCGCCTGTTGTCTGGATCGGCGTATCCTTCCATTCCAATTTCAGTACCGTAATAAATCTGGGGAATACCTCTGGTTGTAAATAAAAATGCCAGGCTTAGCTTGAGAATCTTATTGGCCCTGACTTTGTCCCAGTGTCCCCATCTATCCAAAATCTCGGTTTTGAATCTTTTGCTAAGGTCATGATTATCGAGAAGAGTTACCAATCTGTTTGCGTTCGTATAGAGCTTATCGTTGTCCAGCACGCCGCGAGGTTCGTATAGTGAAAGTCTCGGCCTTGCGAAAGTGGCCATGCTCTCATTGTAAATGAAGGTCTTTTTTATCGCCTCACACAGAGGAAAATCGAACAGAGTATCGAAATCATGCTCCTTTTGATACCGTGAAATCGAATCTATATCCCATTCAAGAACCTCTCCTATCAAGGTTATATCTCTGTGCTTACCTTTGACGTATGATTTAAAGTGATACCAGAACGTGTCCTCAACGTGCTTTACGGTATCCATTCGAATCGCATCAATCCGGGTCTGTTCAATCCACTCAGTGATATTATTGACAAAATAATCAACCACATCGGGCTTGCTGTGATTCAAATCGGGCAGGCCGCACAACTGGCTTTTAATAACATCATTGCCGTTGCATTCGTTAAACCAGTCATCTTTTATTTCTTTTTCAGGATACTGATTATACGTCTCGTTATGATAACCTGTATGGTTAACCACCATATCGAGAATGAGCTTTATATCATTTTCATGCAATTTGTCAGAGAGGCGTTGTAAGTATTTCTTACTACCCTCAGTTAAAGCTGGGTCCTTAGAATATAAACGCGGGTCAACCTTATTAAAGTCCAAAGCCCAGTATCCATGATATCCATCGCTGTCACCAACCCGTCCGACACTGAGATAAACCGGGGTTATCCACAATGCCGTTATGCCGAGATTTTTCAGATACGGTATTTTCTCAATGACGCCTGCAAAATCGCCGCCATGATATCTTCGCGGATTGCTCAGATCGACTAAATCATTATTACTGCTATTCGCATCATAGAACCTGTCGGTAATTATGAAATAAATGACATCATCCTGCGTTATCATTCGACTTTACCTCCCTTGTCAAAGCTTCTAATTTAAGCCCAATAATGAAAAGAAGCTACTCTCAACACACTCAATGCTGTAAATTCCAATTCTCTCCCAAGGACATAAAGCAAGATTTACTTTACTATTTTCCATCGACCATTTACTATTATTCGCTGTAAATTATTTCTCAAATACCGGTTAAATAATGGAACAGGCTAACTTTAAAAAACTGATTTCAGGCCAAAGCAGTGGATTAACGGCAACAATTTTGCGTTTGTTATTATATGCCGCCTCCGAAGTTTACTCGACTATTATTCGGATAAGAAACCACTTATACTCCAAAGGGTGGCTGAAAACACATCGGACAAATGCAGCCGTCATAAGCATAGGCAATATAACAACCGGCGGAACAGGTAAAACTCCGCTTGTTGTCTGGCTTTGCAATCAATTAACTAAAAATTACAAAGTCGCTATTCTGACTCGCGGGTATAAATCAAGCGCACAGGAAAGCCAAAATTACAGAGACGAGCCAGCCATTCTCGCTGAAAGCTGCCCTCAGGCCAAGGTGATTGTAAATCCCGACCGTGTTGCCGGTGCGGCTGAAGCTATAAATAAGTTCGGTGCAAATGTGCTGATTATGGACGATGGATTTCAACATCGCCGATTAGGCAGAGACCTGGACATCATTGCAATCGACGCAACGGTGCCGTTCGGCTATGACAAAATGCTTCCAGCAGGTTTATTACGAGAACCGATTAACTCATTAAAGCGAGCGGATGCAGCGGTTATTACCCGATGCGACCAAGTTACGGAAACCGAACTGGGCCAAATTGAAAAAAATCTGGGAATAATCAATCCGGACATGCTAATCGCAAAATCAATACATACTCCCGCCTATATAAAATCAGAAAACAATAAAGAAATCGGCCTTGAGCAAATAAAAGGCAAAGAAATATTCGCGTTTTGCGGCATAGGCAACCCAGAAGCTTTTCTAAATACAATCAGGCAGCTCGGAGGCAAATTACTCGGCTCGAAAGTCTTTAACGACCATTATCACTACACTGACAATTGCCTATCTGATATTTATAAACGAGCCGAATTTCTTAAGGTGGACTTAATATTGACCACACAGAAAGACTGGACAAAGATTATTTCGGATTTGGGATTTCGGATTTCAGACTCCGAATCTTCAATATCTCTGGCATATATAGGCATCGAGATAGAATTCCTGGCCGGGGAGGACAAACTAAGGGACTTGATTGAAAACGCTTTAGAAGGTAAAATCTTCCGGAAGTAGTTTAATGATTTAACGATAACTTTATGTACGAAAACCTGCTAAAAACAGTAACGAACCTCGGCTCGCCCAAAGTTCTGGTTGTGGGCGATTTTATGCTCGATGTCTATATTTACGGCGATGCCCTTAGAATCAGCCCGGAGGCACCCGTACCCGTTCTGAGAGTTACCAAAAACGAATGCAGTTGCGGCGGAGCAGGCTCAGTCGCCGCCGACATCGCAGAGCTGGGCGCGGTTCCTGTCTGCATCGGGATTATCGGAAAGGACAAAAACGGCGAAATCCTCAAACAAAAGTTAACAGAAACAAAAGCCGACATCACAAGCCTTATCACAATAGCCAATCGCCCCACCATCAGCAAACAAAGGCTAATCGGTATGGCACAACACCGCCATCAACAACAATTGTTCAGAATGGATGAAGAATCCACAGAGCCGCTTTCCGATGAACAATCCGAAAAGATTTTGCAACTATATAAAAACAAGCTGTCACAGGTTAATATCGTTTGCCTGCAGGACCACGATAAAGGCCTGCTAAGCAAATCACTTTGCAGAGAGATGATAAAATCAGCAACCAAAGCCGGCAAAAAAATTATCATTGACCCCTGCCTGACCAGTGACTACTCAAAATATAAAGGTGCCACTGTTATTACGCCAAACCGCCAGGAAACTTCGGTCGCAGTCGGCTTCGAGATAACAACTGCCCAGACGGCGGCCAAAGCAGGAGAAACCCTTGCAAAGAACTTGCGGCTCGAAGCAGTAGTAATTACCTTAGACAAAGAAGGTGCATTTCTTAAAACAAAAGATAAAAGTCAAATCATACCTACAAGGCCGCGCAGCGTTTATGATGTTACCGGAGCGGGCGATATAGTCCTGGCAATGCTTGCAATAACGTTGGCCGCTGGTTGTGATTACGAGACGGCCGTGCAGCTATCCAATACAGCCGGCGGGATTGAGGTTGAAAAGTTCGGCAATAAAACAGTTAAAATACAAGAGATTACCGATGAAATTGTCCACCAAAAACAAGCTACAAGCGGAAAAGTACGCACAGTCGATTCTTTGATTAATGAGCTTAAATTACATCGAAATAAAGGTAAAACCATAGTCTTCACCAACGGCTGTTTTGATGTCATACACAGAGGACACATCGAATATCTCGAACTTTGCAAGTCTCAGGGTGATTTAGTTGTCGTCGGACTAAACAGCGACAGCTCGGTGAAAATCATTAAAGGACCCGAACGACCAATCAATAACCAGGATGACAGGGCTGTAGTCTTAGCGGCGCTGGAAATGGTCGATTATATTACAATATTCGACGAGCCGGACCCGCTGAATTTAATCAAGAAAGTAAAACCTGATATATTGGTGAAAGGCGAGGACTGGTCGGATAAAGGCGTAATAGGCCGTGAATTTGTCGAGTCTCACGGTGGCAAAGTTGTTCTTGCACCGCTCGTGGAAGATAAAAGTTCAACGGCAACTATCGGAAAAATTAAATCATTGCAGGCAAAACCCTGATGAACGAGGATGTCAAAAAAAATATTACCGAAGCCATTGAAACGCACAAAAAAATGACCGCGGAATTCGAAAAAAGTGGCGTAGAAAAAATCGTAGCAATTGCAGAGGCGATAATAAAAGCATTAAAACAAAACGGCACCGTTTACCTATGTGGCAATGGCGGCTCAGCAGCGGATGCACAGCACATAGCCGGCGAGCTCGTAGGCAGGTTCAGAAGAGAACGAAAGGCTCTGGCCGCCGTGGCACTTTCTACCGATACTTCCATAATTACATCTATTGCCAATGATTACTCCTATGAGAAAATCTTCGCACGACAGGTGGAAGCGTTAGTTAGAGAAAACGATATCCTGTGGGCGTTTTCGACCAGCGGCAGCTCCGCAAATGTAATTGCGGCCGTCCAAACAGCGAAGGAAAAAGGTGCAAACATCATTGCTTTTACAGGCAAGACCAACAGTAAGCTCGAGCAAATCTCCGATTTATGTTTTTGCGCGAACGCAGAATCTACCGCGCGCAGCCAGGAGATTCACCAGCTTGCTTACCATATAATCTGTGACCTTGTAGAACAAAGTTTCACTAACAGTTAAGGAAGACTTTAGTAAATATGTCTGATAAAGCCGTATTCTTAGACCGTGATGATACGCTAATTGAGGACCCGGGATACATCAGCGACCCCGAGCAGGTCAAGCTGTTGAACGGCGTTCCTGAAGCCCTCATCGAGCTTAAAGCACTCGGATACAAGCTGGTTATCGTCACTAACCAATCAGCCGTTGCACGCGGCATTGTCACAGAGAAGGTTCTCGGCGAGATTCATAATCGCCTAACACAACTGTTAGCAGAAAAAAACGCCTTCTTAGACAGGATTTATTACTGCCCTTTTCATCCGGACGGAACTGTCGGCAAATATCGCAAGGAAAGCGACCTTAGAAAACCGAATCCGGGAATGCTGCTCAAAGCCGCCAAAGAGATGGATATCGACCTTGAACAATCATGGTGTGTCGGCAATGGCATCCGCGACATAGAAGCGGGTTTACGAGCCGGCTGTAAAACAATATTAATAGACCTACCTTCACGTCAACAACAGCTTGAGCCGGGCCAGCCAAGGCCCGACCATAAAGCGGTAAATATGAAGGAGGTGGTAAATATAATAAAAAAGCACTACCGTTCGCATATTACCGAAAAAGCAGAAGCTCCTTCCGAACAGCCGGACAAATCAGAAACAGTTCCACAAGTAGCCGAACAGATTTCCGAAGAAGTCGAACCGGAACCGCAAACAAACGAACAGATCATAGAAGTTGCTGAACCGATTCCACAAACCAATGAAGAACTAAATCAATCAGTACCGAATGAACCGCAACCAGAGCTTACAGAACATAACATTAGCGGCGACAGAACCGAGCAGATGTTGAATAATATTCTTGTACAACTGAAAAAAATGCATCGCACTGATATGTTCAGTGAATTTTCCGTAATGAGACTTATGGCCGGTATTATACAAATCCTTGCTCTGTTTTGCCTGTTAATAACAGTATGGTTTCTGATAAGCCCCAACAGGCAGGACAGCTCGGTTTTCATCGCTCTCGGTTTTGCTATGGTTCTACAGCTTATGTCATTGACTTTTTACATTATGCACGGGCGAAAATAGCAATGTGCAATGCAAATCCCGAATCACAAATCACAAAAGAAGAGATTTTAGTCTGGCTGCCCTCTCCAATGGGTGACGGGATTCTTTGCACGCCGGCCTTGCGTGCCATTCGCAAGTATTTCAAATTCGGCAAAATCACTTTTTTCACCAACCCTGTAGTTCGCCAAATCCTCTCACCTTGTAATTTTAACGACGAATGGCTGGAACAAAAGAGCAATAATCCCCTTGCAATTGCCAAGCAGCTTAAAGAACATAAATTCACACATGCAATCCTTTTCAAGAACTCATTCGCTTCGGCACTGGCGGTTCTTTTAGCAAGGATACCTACGCGCATCGGATATGCTCGCGAAGGCCGTGGTTTTTTGCTTACCGATAAACTTTATCCGGCAAAACTGCCCGGCGGCAAATTCAAACCTATCTCTATGGTCGATTATTACCTTGCAATTGCATCATGGTTAGGCTGTGAGACAAACAATAGAAACCTTGAATTGCAAATCGATTCTGGGGATGAACAGTGCCTCTGTGGCAAGTTACCTCAAGTTCTGGATTTAGATGGGCCGCTCGTTGTTCTTGTACCGGGTGGTGCTTTTGGACCGAGTAAATG
>JASFVS010000133.1:0-7974 GCA_050049715.1 Phycisphaerales bacterium | reverse complement strand
GAAGTGCGGGTGGTCGGCGAGTATCTCGGGCTGCCTGAGGATATCGTCTGGCGGCATCCTTTCCCGGGACCCGGTTTGGCGGTGAGAATAGTAGGGGAGGTGACGCCGGAAAGGCTGGAAATTCTTAGAGCTTCCGACGAAATTTTAATAGACGAAATCAAATCGGCGGAACTATATAAAAAGACATCGCAGGCACTTACGGTGCTTGTGCCTGTGCAAACGGTTGGCGTGATGGGCGATGAACGGAGCTATGAAAACGTTATCGCTATTCGGTCTGTCGATACCGTTGATTTCATGACCGCCGATTTTTCGCAGATTCCGTACGAAGTGCTTGGCATAATATCCAACAGAATTATCAACGAGGTCAGGGGAGTTAACCGAGTTGTGTACGATATATCCAGCAAGCCCCCGGCGACAATCGAGTGGGAATAGGATCCAGATTTATTGCTTGAACAATTCCGGCTGGGTGGGGGTGGTTTTCTTCGTGTGGTGTTTTAGTCCTAAATGTGCGCAGGCCTGTTTTGTGACTTCTCTGCCGCGTTTTGTTCGGCGCAAAAAACCAATCTGTAAAAGATACGGCTCGACAACATCTTCCAATGTGTCTCTTTCCTCGCCAAGCGTGGCGGCGATGGCTTCGATTCCAGCAGGGCCGCCATCGTAAACATTTGCCAGCGCTTTTAAGACCGACCTGTCCAGCTCGTCCAGACCCAGGGCATCAATCTGCTCCATCTTCAGCGCGTTTTCGACAATTTTGGTGCTGAGGATTCCTGAGCCTTTCACCTGGGCGTAGTCACGGACGCGCTTTAGCAATCGATTTGCCACTCTCGGCGTTCCGCGGGAACGGTCCGCTATCAATTCAAGCGTTCCTTCCTCACACTGCAATCCCAAAAGCTCGGCAGACCTTCCTAAAATATCCGTTAGTTCGGCGCTGCTGTAAAAATCCAGATGATAAAGCATACCGAACCTGCTGCGAAGCGGGGCGCTTAACAATCCGGCACGGGTCGTAGCACCGATTAGCGTAAAGTGCTTAAGGGGGAAATTTATCGTTTTTGCGTGCAGGCCGCTATCGACGGTGAAATCGACTTTGAAATCTTCCATAGCGGGATAGATGAATTCTTCGACGAGCGTGCTCAGTCTGTGGACTTCATCGATGAAGAGAACGTCGCCGGTATTGATATTACTCAAAAGACCCATTACATCGCCTGCCTTTGCAAGGGCCGGGCCTGATGAGCATCTAATCCTCGCATCCATCTCATTTGCCACGACGTGAGCCAGTGTTGTTTTGCCGAGTCCCGGCGGGCCATAAAATAAGATGTGCTCTAACGGCTCAGACCTTTGCTTGGCCGCTTCTATGGCGATTGCGAGTTTTTCTCTGACGTTTCCCTGGCCGACACATTCAGCCAAATACTTGGGCCGGAGAGATACGTTAAAGCTCTCCTCCTGCTCATTTAAAGACTGTCCACTTATGATTCTGCCTATAGTCATGCTTTTAACATTTATTTTGAGCGAGATAATCTTTTATACTCTTGATACCTTCTTCCTCGGCATCTTTGGCACTTCTAACATTTTGTGCCGAATAATTCAAGTTTTCGACATCGGGTTTTTTATTGTTGGAGAAGTATTCCCAGACAGGTTTTAGGAAAGAAGCCACTTTTTCATAAGACAGGGCAGCTTTTTTAAGCATTTCATTTCCATTGGAAATATCATTGAGATAATTCCGGGCATAGCAACGTGCCGAGTAATAATGCCCTGCGTAATAAACTGCGAACTGTGGTAAATTGGATGGGAGTTTTTTGCTCTTGCCTGCCCCAACAAGGAGAGCCCATTTATCAAAGATTGAGGCCCATAGCTCATAGGCGTCCAGGCCATTTTGATAGACGGGTCGTTCCGACCATTCCTGTTGCTCGGCGTGTGCTACGGCTGCTTTGAGGGAATTAAGGATAACATCTTCTCGGCTTCTTTCATTCGGCTCTGCCGGGATGGCTACCGATAAAACGTTAATTCCATTTTTTCCCAGCTTGATATAGGGTAGAGACAAGGATTTTCCATCGCATGCGAGAATCGAATACAACTGTTTGTCATTGTCATACCCTATTATCAATCCCCACTCAACCTTGGCAACATCCCAGGCGATTGCAGGGGTTCCAGAATTTATTCGTTTAATAATTTCTGTGTGAGCCTGCTGCCTTCTTTCCTGCTCCTTGTCACCATCTTCCCACATTCGGTCGATATAGACACAGTGAAATCCAGCTTGCTCGATTGCTTCGGGCAATATATCAGGCCATTTGAAAACGCTCATCGCGCTGGGGCACATAAGTTCGTGAACCCAAATCCTGAAAGCAAAAGCGCCGGCGCCCATTAGGTAAGCCGGGTTGACATCGACACCAATATAGTGGAGCGCAGTCGCCAGACTGGCCATATATGAGTGGTATATGCCGGGCTCGCCTTTTTTAATTGCCTTCTCGTCGGAATACCACGAGATGTTTTTTAAGATTCGTGCTGGCGCTGTATTAGTCATCTTAATGTCCGGAGAAAGATTTACACTTCTACTCCCTGTTTTAATCTATATACCAAAGGCACAAGCGCTTCGGCCGTATTTATATCAGGGTGCTTGCGGCGCGCCATCTCGACCAGCTCCATCGCTTCGGCCCTCTTTTCGCCCCATGCGATAAGAATCTCCAGCGCTTCAAGCTGGAATGGCTTGAAGCCAAATGCCGGTCTGGAAGGTTCTGTACCGATGGCAAAGGACTGTAATTTGCCTTTTAGCTCGGCGATGATTTGCTGGGCCATTCTCTTGCCCACCGATGGCAGTGACATCAGCGTTTTGTCGTCGCCGTTTTCTATCGCCGTTGCTATGGTAGCTATCGGGATGCTCAGCGAGCGCAGACCCTTTTTTATGCCCATACCTTTTACGCTGATGTATTTGGTGAAGAAATCTCTCTCGCCGGAGTTTAAGAAACCAACCATTCTCGGAATCAGATTACCGCCGCCAAGCGTGCCCTCGTAATATTCCATAGTGCACAGGGAAATATCCGAGCCGATTTGGCCGGACAACGAATCTACGCAATAGCTCGGCAACATTATCTCATAGCTGACCGAGTCCACCTGCACCAGACAACAGTCGTTTTCGAGTTTGACAAGTTTTCCTTCAATGCCGGCTATCATTATTCAAATGATCAACTATTAGATAACAACACTGTTTGTAGAGTTAGCACAGCACAAGGCCGTTGCTATGGCGTCGGCCACGTCGTTCGGCTCAGGCACCTGAGGCAAAGATAAAATAGTTTGAATAGTCCTTTGCACCTGCTCCTTCGAAGCCCTGCCGTTACCGGTAATCGATTTTTTTATTCGCGTTGCACTAAAGCTTTTAAGCTCTACTTCCGCCTGAGCACATTGCTGCAGTATAACACCTCTTGCGTGTCCCATCAATATCGCCGTTTTCGGATGCGCGTAGTGTGAGTACAATTCCTCCACCGCCACAACATCCGGCCTGAAATTTTCGAGAAGCGATTGTGTATCTTCGGCAATCCTGTTGAGTTTTTGCTCTATGGCCGAGCCGGTATCCGTGCGAACAACTCCCGCTTCAATGAGAGATTCTCCGTCCGGGCCTGTTTCAACACAGGCATACCCGCAGACCTGCAAACCCGGGTCGATACCGAGTATCCTCATTTGGCCCTCCAGGTTGTCTGGTCCGCCTTGTCTTCCAGCAGGATACCAATTTCTTCCAGCCTATTACGAATCTTATCCGCCTCGTCAAAATCCTTGTTTTGACGGGCCTCGTCCCGCTGTTCGATTAAAATATTGACCAGCCTGTCCATCTTCTCATCATCAGCGTCGCCGACAGGCGGATACTTCTCTTTCACAATTCCGAGACAATCTCCGCCCAGACGGTCGAACAGAACCTCAACAAGATTAAAAGTCGCCAGTGTAGTACGGCCGTCATCAAGGAGCTTATGTGCCAGGCGAACAAGCTCGAACATAACCGACAGGGCAATCGAGGTATTCAAATCATCATTCATTGCCGCTTCGAATTTTTCTCTAATCTGTTTTAGCTGCCCGGCTATCTCCTCATTCATAGGACCATCTTTGGCCGTCTTCATCACTCTTCTCAACGCCTTAACCGTATCGGTTATTTTTTGGTAACCGCTCTGTGCGGCGAACAGGGCCGCATCCGAAAAGTCTAACGGACTCCGGTAATGGCTGTTTAACACCAGCTGCCTTATCGCCAGCGGATCGTAATACCTCGTCAGTCTCTCGTGCGTGCCTGAGAAGGCCTGCTTCAACGTAATAAAATTGTTCAGGCTCTTGCCCATTTTTTGCCCGTCAACGGTAACCATATTATTATGCAGCCAGTACCGAACGAACGGCGCATCGTTGGCGGCTTCCGACTGGGCGATTTCACATTCGTGGTGCGGGAATTGGTTCTCCAGCCCGCCCCCGTGGATATCGATTGTCCTGCCCAGATATTTCATGCTCATTACCGAGCATTCAAGATGCCAGCCGGGATAACCCATCCCCCACGGGCTGGGCCACTGCATAATATGGTTCGGCTCGGCCTTCTTCCAGAGCGAAAAGTCGGCAGGACTCTTTTTGTCAGGTGAAACTTCAACACGCGCACCGGCCAGCATTTCATCGACATTTCTGCCGGAAAGTTTGCCGTACTCGGCGAACCTGGATATATCGAAATACACTGAACCGTTGACCTCATAGGCATAGCCTTTTTTCAGCAGCGTTATAACCAGCCCTATTTGTTCGAGTATATGTCCGCTGGCTCGCGGGCTTATATCGGGGCGAACGCATTTCAATTTGTCCATATCTTCGAAAAAGCTGCGAGTATAATATTCGGCCAGTGCCATAGGGTGCATTTTTTCCTTTTTGGCCGCCGCGGCAATTTTATCCTCGCCTTCGTCGGCGTCATCGGTCAAATGACCCACGTCCGTTATGTTCTGCACGTACGTGACATCATAGCCCAGATAGCGAAGATACCTGACCAGCACGTCGAAGCTCACGTAGCTTTTCGCATGTCCCAGATGTGCGTGGCCGTATACCGTAGGCCCGCAAACATAGACGCCGACCTTGCCTTCCTCCAAAGACTTAAATTCCTCTTTTCTCCTTGTCAAACTGTTATAAAGGTTCAATCCCATTTCTTAAACACCGTCACATTAAAGTTTGTCCCCATGCTTATCTTCTTAACCAATTATCAACGAATAATCAACCATCATTTACAACGTTCTTCTTCTCTTCTTTTTCAAAAGTGCCGTCGCCGTGGCGGCTATTGCCTCACAGGCCCCTATATCGCCGAGACCTTCGTTCGTTTTCGCCTTGACGTTTACCGCCGTAAAATCAATTCCCAAAAGCCCGGCGATGCATCTTTTCATCTGTCCTTTGAACGGCTCAAGCGCAGGCTCCTCGGCATGGATAATCAAATCGACATTGACCACTTCCCATCGTTTCTCTTCGAGCCTTTCTTTGACGATAAATAAAAGCTCCTTGCTGTCCACATTTTTTAAGCTCTGGTCAGTATCAGGGAACATTGCGCCTATATCACCCATCCCGCTCGCCCCGAGCAGGGCATCGATAAGAGCATGCAGGCCGACATCTCCATCGCTGTGGCCGACAAGTCCGGCCGGGTACGGCAAATATACTCCACAGAGCATCAGCTTTCTGTTCTCGGCCAGCTTATGGATATCGGTGCCAATTCCGATGCGAAGGTCACATTTAATTTCTTCTTCAATCACAACGTTCCCTTTGTGCTCGGGACATCCGTTCCGACAATGCTTACAGCCATGCCAAGCGCCTTGCCAAGTCCCTTGAAAATCGCTTCGGCAATGTGGTGGCTGTTCGTTCCGTAAGGCACATTTATATGCAGGTTGAATCTGCCATTGTTCGAAAAGCTGCGCAGCATCTCTTCCAGGCACTCGACGTCGAAATCTCCGATTTTATCCGTTCGATACTCAACATTATACACACAGCTCGCCCTGCCCGACAAATCGACGGATACGTTCGCCAGAGCGTCCTCCATCGGTACGGAACTATGGCCGTATCTGGCAATCCCCTTTTTGTCATCGAGGGCTTTTAGCAAACATTCACCGAGACAAATAGCAATATCCTCGACCGTATGGTGGGCATCGACATTCAGGTCACCTTTGGCTTTAACCATCATGTCGATTCTGCTGTGCTTGCTCAGGTGCGTGAGCATGTGGTCGAGAAAACCGATGCCGCTGTCAATCTCGTATTTACCGACGCCATCTATATTCAGCTCGACCTCAACGTCGGTCTCTTTCGTCTGCCTGTGTATTTTAGCGGTTCGCTGTTTCATAAGAATAATCCTTATATAATGTCACCGCAAGGGCGGTGAGGTATCCTATTACGAAAGTATTTCCTTCAAAGCCAAAATAAGTGTATCATTCTGCTCGCCGGTTCCAACGGTTATTCTAAGCTTATCGTTGAGACCCGGAAGATTAAAGTGCCTGATGAAAATATTTCGCTTTACAAGCTTATTATAAATATCGCCCGCGCTGTGCTTCCGGCTCTGTGCAAGGACAAAGTTGGCAGAGCTTGGTAAAACCTGGAATTTCAGGGCACGCAACTGCTCAATCAGTAAGTCGCGGCTCTTCTTTACCTTTTCGGTCGTTTCTTTGAAATACTTCTGGTCTTTTATCGCAGCAGCGGCCAAAGCAATAGCAACCGCGTCAACATTGTAAGAGTCTTTTACCTTCATAAGGCCTTTTATCAAATCCGGCCGGGCAATTGCATATCCGAACCGCAGGCCCGCAAGGCCATATCCTTTGCTCATCGAGCGAAGGACAATCACATTATCGAAATCCCTGACAAGCCCCGCGCAATTTTCCCCGGCAAAATCCACGTACGCCTCGTCAATCAGCAACACCCCCGAAGAAAGCTCATCCGCAAGCGAAGCCAGCTCGCCGACACTTATAAAGCTGCCGCTCGGCGCGTTGGGATTGCAGACAATGGTCAAAGCGGCGTCGGTCCTGGTTAATTTAACCGGCAGGTTGAATTCCTCGTCGAACGGAATTTCAATTGCCGGGCAATTCTGTAATTTGGCCAGTACCGGATAAAGTGAATACGTCGGAACGGGATATGCGACAGGACGGTCCTCATCGCAAAATGCGCGAAAAGCCATCGTCAGCAAATCATCGCCGCCGTTGCAGCACATAATATTCCCGGCGCTAAGGCCGAGAACTTCCGCGGCCGCCTGACGAAATTCATTACCAACAGGGTCGGGGTATCGGCGAAGCTTTTCTGCGCTGATTTCAGACAATACCTTCATAACCATCGGAGAAGGCGGATAGGGATTCTCATTGGTGTTCAGCTTTATTACGTCCGTCGCCTTCGGCTGAAAACCCGGCTCATAACCCTTAAGTTTTTCAATATTTTCCCGAAAATAACCCATTACATGCTCCAAAACAGCTTCAAACCTAAGATTATACGGAATTTCCGGCAAATTTGAAAGAGAAGATTTCGAGATTCCTTCGCACGTGTTCTCTGATTTGGTTCGGCCCGGAAAATGCAAGGATAACAGAGAACCAGTTGAGAACCGTTTAGAAAGACACTCGGAATATTTATTTTTGGCAGTAATCTATCAGGCGGGCGATTTCGCTGCGAAGGTCTTTGCGGTCCACAATCATATCTACAAAGCCGTGCTCGAGCATAAACTCGGCGGTTTGGAATCCCTCCGGCAGCTCGACCTTAATTGTTTCGGCAATCGTTCGCGGCCCGGCAAAACCGATAAGCGCGCCCGGCTCGGCGATTAAACAATCACCCAGCATCGCAAAGCTCGCAGTGACCCCTCCCGTTGTCGGGTCGGTCAAAACGCAAATATAAAGTCCGCCGGCCTCGTCGAACTTCGCCAGCGCCGCAGAGGTCTTGGCCATCTGTCCCAACGAGACAACACCCTCGTGCATTCTCGCTCCGCCGGAGCAGCATACCGCCACCAAAGGCAGTTTCTCGGCC
>JASFVS010000132.1:0-7997 GCA_050049715.1 Phycisphaerales bacterium | reverse complement strand
CATATGACTCCTAAACAGGCTATGTGAAGAATCAGAAATGGTATAATCCTGAAAAAGTCCAGACGATCAGGATCCCGCTCGGATAATTGGTCGAGTCCTGCTTCGTCATCAAACCATCGAAGCACAGAAGCGAATATATGATTCATTATGCTGACCTTACTTATAATCACCGGCGAAAGTTTCTTCCTTTAGCCATGATTTCAGGATTAGCTCATAGATAAAACATTTACGTCAAGTCATCTCAATTCTATGATGTTATTTCGGGAATGATATTATAATAGCATCAATCATAATTAAGTCAATCATCCATATCTATTTATCGGAGGTTTTAGATTTTTCATTTGGAGATTTTTTACTAATGGTTACTATGCCCAGGTAACCATCTATAGTAATTTGATCTTCGGTGTTTATAAGCTTGTCAGCATCGGGAATACCAGTTACACAAGGAAGTCCATATTCACGTGCAATTATGGCTCCGTGTATGAGCATCCCTCCTCTACGCTCAATAATTGCTGATGCCAATGTTATGATAAAAGTCATATTAGGATCTATCGCATCACATACTATGACTTCACCCTTTTTAAATGAAAAAAGATCCTCGGTCTTCCTGATTACCCTGGCGGGGCCTGTAGCAAACCCTGGTCCGGCAGGTTGACCTATGAGTTGTCTGGGCATGATCTGTTTGTTTTGGATCCCAATGGGCTTCGACTTGCGTTTCTTTAGTTTGTAATTAGGATCTCTTAAACATTTGGCTATTTCATCTACTCGTGAGATATCAAAAGGTATTTTAGAATCAGCCGTTGAGCGGTTGTGAGCTTCTTTAATGGCATTAAACAGTTGTTTGTCGATCTGCTCTAAGTAGATGTTATCATCGTCACGCAAGCGATAGCTTGTGCGCGCTAAATCCAATAAATGCAAAGCAAACTTGTGGTCTTTCTTTTGTATACTTGCTAAAAATCTCTTTTTAAGAATTGTTTTTGAATGACCTTTTTTTACCCTTTTAGCAAGGCCTGTTTCAGCCATCTCTATTAACAGCTTAATCATTCTGGTCTGAAGTTGAGATTGGCTTACAATACCCGACGTGGGAGGTAAAATTTCCTCAGCAAGGGTAGCTAATTCCTCAGCAAATTTTGAATCCTCTGGCAGCTTGCCGGACCGAACTAGCTCTAAGAGACTCTCGTCTTTCTTTAGTTTGGTAGCAAGTCGTTGCAGTTTTTCATTTCTCTTTATACTTTTAAGGGTCGTTCCCGCTAAGAGCTCCATGAACTCATAAGGATCTTCAGGCTTAACAGCCCTATTATAGAACATGCCGAAAAGCCTTATCCCATGTGCAAAAGGGATACAAAAATCCCAATATCGCTTCTTCCACTTTTCACAAATATTTTCCCTGCGAGAGATTTCGTTAGCCAGCTCTTCGTTTTTCAGTTGTTTCAAGTCTATCTTCTTAAGAGATTCTGCTTCAAACACCATTTCAGGTATGATTTCATCCTCTATTTTTGACCTTAGTTCTACAAGGTTTTCAAATCCACGTCTGAGACTTAAATACCACTGGCGTTCATCATTCTTCTGAGCTTTTTCGGTTGTGGTTATTGGTCGAGACTGAAGCAACCGGAGTCTTGAATTATTGTAGGTCCATTCGACATCTTGATCCGATCCGAACATTTCAGCAAGCCTCTTTTCAAGCTTGAATAAATACTTAATATTTTGCCTTGTCAAAGGGGGCTTATTCCGTCTCTCAGGTGTCAGGCTAGTGACCTTTACTCCCCTCGATGCGGGCACAACTACCTTGTTACGTAGCGCTGGTGTATGTGAGACAATTTGCCCGGAATTTCTTTCAATTACCCATCTGTCAGGTTCGACAGTACCATCTACCAAACCTTGGTTCAAGCCATATACAGCTTCTATTATAGCTTTTGAATGATCGACCGGGCTTTGTCCGAATATCACCCCAGATTTTTGGCCTTGAACCAATTCCTGAATGACAACTGCCATACTGCTCTTCTCAACATTCAGTCCGATTTCTTTTCGATAGAGGATTGCAGCATCGGACCAAGTCGAAGCCCAAACAAGCTTGATATGTTCAAGAACTTGATCAGGGCCTTTTATATTTAAATAAGATTCATGAAGCCCTGCAAAAGAAGCTCTTGCTGAATCCTCACCAACCGCTGAAGACCTGACAGCAACAGCCTTTTTGTTAAAAAATTTTGTTATTTCCTGTGCCAAGGTTTCAGCAAGTATCGAAGGTATAGGTGTCCTGGAAAACATATTTTGTATTCTTAATGAGCAATCCCACATTTCCTCCCATCTCATTTGGTCGAATTGCTTTCGGTGGTACTCCATTAGAACCTGTGCTCGTAACCCGGTCTCATCCATAAATATGTTATAAGCATTGGTTGGTATGCATAGTGTCTTTGGGATGGGCAATTCCTGTTGTGCCATTATGGCAAGAGCCCAAGCTTTTCCACCAACAAGTTTATGGCATGCTTTATTTATCTGCGATAGATGATATACTAATTTCATTTATTCAGATGTAACTCAACCACATGCTGAAACCGGTCTACGATGTGAAGTGTTTCAGCCTCAAGACATAGAACTGCACAGGTTGGCGATTTGATAAAGTCTTTGAGGTGAGAGTGTTTTTCTTTATAGAGATGAACCAAGCGATTCTTTCCGGATTTCTGTAATTCACGCACGGTGCCCACAGCTGTAACAGCCATGGCCCTTCTGAAATCACTCATTCTATTAGACCTATTGTCTATAAGCAAAGCGGCTCTGCTGCTGGCTATAATATTAGAATATTTGCGTGTCGTACGTGGAGTAGCAAAGACAAAGCTCTTAAGATCATCTGTTACCGCAAAAGCAACGAGGCTTGCATACGGCCGGTTTCTTTTTTGAGTCGACAAAACACCAATTCGCTGATTGTCAAACAATTCTTTCAGTTTCTTTTTCAAATCTATCTGCGCTTCCAACTTTGATGTCTCCCTCGAAGTTTTATCAAAACATCTCAATTTTTATTCCGGGACTGGCTTGCTTTTATTCTCATTTCCTCTTTTCGCATAGGCATGCTATCGATTAGGCTGAATAGTTCGTCGCACAGAACAGGCTGCTTTGTCCGTCGCTTGACAGTACCATCTTTTCCTATGAGAATGAATACAAAATCATCAATAACCTGGAATTTTTTTCTTAAAAGCAACTGCTGATTATCAGCGAGAGGCACATCATCCATCATTGATATACCTGCCTTTAGCAATTCGATCATTATGATATCACGATCCTCAAGCTCATCCGCTTTTCCTTCAAATTCGCTTTTCTGTTCCAAGTAAGAACCATCCTTACTGGATGGGGCAAATATTAAAACAAGTCGGTTTTTCCAGCGGTACCCATCCAAATTTATCTGATTAAGTTCACCGTTTTTTGACATTTCTTCTACCTCTCGTTGTTCGCAAGATAACAATATAGCTGTGCAGGTTAGAATTGTGACGACTAGCCTAAGAGATCTGGAATTTATAGAAAACAAACTCATCAATTGCGACTCCATGAGCATTTGTTTTGACCAAAGACTCTGTTAGAACAACGCAATAATTGACTAGCTACCCTTAGTCTAAATCATTCTTAACTACCAAACAACCCAATACAGCGAATTTAAACCATTTTGGACATTTACTCTCTTGGTATATTAGAGAATATTAATAATCCCCTAATATTTAACTTACTAAAAGTAGAGCAAACGTCTTCTACAAAGCGATTGGTTGGCAAAGATTTATTTCACTCTTGGCTGTGCGTCCACAATTCTGACACCTATACTGTGCATCCTGGACCATTTCTTTATATGCGTCTTTGTCATTGTAGTGGAAACCCTCACACATCAAGAAACACAGATGCTTGTTATGAGCATCATTTGAGCAACTTTCGTTATGTTCCATCTGTTCTTCTGCCATGGTTATAATCTCCTTACTTCTTTTTTGACCAAATTCTCTTAATTTATTCAGTGTAGTATCTTATTACCCTAGTAATGTATAAAAGGTTCACTATTATTCTAAAGTAAATATTTAAAAAGTACTTGTGAATTAATGTCTACCTCAAGGTTTTACCTGACATCTCGGACAGAAATAAGTAGAGCGATTCTGTTTGCCCTGCCGGATCATCTGAATCTTTGTTCCACACTCAAACCATCGACTATTAGCCCTTCGATAAACTCGATGGGTCCAGCGTCCTCCCGCCCTATAGCTTTCCCACATCACGTGTCAAATAGATTTAGTAAGGATTTTGGATTGTTCATTACTAAGATCAATTGCATGGATTCAGGGATGAAGACCTGCCAGAAAGAGTGATTCACTTTTAGCAACGTTTCCTATGCCACTTAGAACGGATTGATTCAGAAGTTTCTCTCCGATAGAAGCCTTTAGATGGGGCAATCGCTTCTGCAATGTGATCATCCAGAATATCTGCACTCATAACATCAGGCCCTAATGAATCAAGTTGTATTTTAACTTGCTCCGTATCAAGAACTTTTAGAACCTGACCACTACAGTTATACACTGTTGCTTTAGCAAGCTCAAATGCGAGCAAGATTTCAGAGGAAATTATTAAGAAACGGTCTGAACTCTTTCTCCCTCTGCCTCTCATAAGCAGGTGATTATGGAGATACGTACCTGAATAAAATTCAAAGAATATGTGCTTTCCTTTGCAGAAAATCCTTTTGACTTGAGAACATAGAATAGATTTTGAAAAAAGCTATAGGCTGGTACGCGTAGTTTTGCAATCAACAATCACGTGTCCAATCAATTGATGCTGGAGTCGTTCAGTTATAAGTTTTACCTGGGATCCTTCAGACATAGATATATACTTGATAATATCAACAAAAGTTAAAATTGAACTTTGCTTATCTGTTAGCCAGCCTTTTCAACAGTTTGAATCACGCATATCTCACTACCCGAGATAGACTTAGCATTGGGAATTTTTCTTAATACCTAACCAAGAAATTTACCCATTAAAAAGCCAACATAACTTACAATAACCGATAAAAAAGTTCCCCAACACATGTCAACAACAGTAACTATCCATGGCCAATCTTTAACAAGCGCAAGATTTGTCAGATCGTAGGTACCGTAGGTGATAAGCCCAAAAAGGGCTCCGAGTAATAGTACCTTTTTTGTAGATCCCGTATGAAGGCTGGGTAAGACTACAAAGATCAACACACCGGCTACGAACAACAGGTAAAATATAATAGCTGCTATCCATATAGGTTTGTTGCTGAGTAAAAATCCGAGGTATTTGCCATAGAACCGACGGGCTAACAAGCCAAGCCATAAAAAATCGATTGCAAGAAAAGTAACCAGAGTGGTTAGGTAAAGTTTTAGATAGTACATAATCATAATTATAACACCCATACGATTAGAAATGCCTTGTTAACAAATTTTCAATTCAATAATTATTATAATATGGTAACATGCGATCATCATATTTAATACGATAAAAATTTATATCGAAAATGTTTCTAAATCTTATATTTTTACCTAATTAATAATAGCTCAAAAAAATCATTGCAATTGTACAGGATCACAAAACCACTGGAATAATCCTTTTTTATACAATGAAGCGACAGATATTAGTACTTATAAACCTAATCTTTAATAAAACCATCTGCTAAGAACTGCTGCTATGTATGTCACTACCGCATTTATCGTGCCGCCCCATAAAATGTCGACCATTGACATACGAAGAGACCATTTCTTAACCAGAGAGTAATTTGTCATATCATAGACGCCGTATAAAACTAAACCATATATAAAGCCCCAAAATAGAGAAGTCGAGATCAGATCATCTTGAGATACTCTTGGCAAAGCAAATAAGACTATACCAAGTGGTATAAGGATGTAAACAATGCTTGCCGCCCATAAAACCGGCTTAAGTGAGCCATTTGATAGACGAGCCAATATTCCCAGCTCATGTTTATAGAATTTTGACATTACAATTCCAAGCCAGAGAAAGTCTATGGCCAGAAAAATCGGAAGAATTGCTAAATAAACTTTAAATGTTTGCACTGTTATATCTCCTTTCTAGGCGGAAGAGGAAAAAATGCGCTCGTTCGTCTTTTGTAGGTTTGAAATTCTGGATTGTCTTTATACTTTTCTTCAAGAAGGGGGATGCCCGAGACCTTAAGAATAAGGAATGTAATAGTCATAGGTCCCAAGATGGTAGCCCAACCTTGTGGAACAGATAAAGCGATAATATAAATTCCCCACCAAAGTGTTATTTCACCGAAGTAGTTAGGATGACGAGTATACCTCCATAGCCCTTGTGTCATGATTTTCCCTGTATTTTCAGGATTTTTTTTATACTTCATAAGCTGATAATCACCTACTGACTCAAAGGCAAATCCTGTAAACCAGATGACAATTCCCAGCAAATCCAATATGCCCAATGAATCTTTTTCAGAGCTAATAATAATCGTAATCGGCAGCGAAACGATAATAATTAACAATCCCTGCAAAATAAAGATTTGAAAGAGAGCACGAATGACTGCTTGTTTACCCCATTGTTGCCTCCACTTTCTGTAGCGCGTGTCTTCGGACTTTCCCCGATTTCTTAAAAAGATGTGACAAGCAAGACGCATCCCCCATAAGACCACAAGAAACAAGACGAGAAATCCTCGCGGGGTAGTTCTATTACTGAAAATCATGGCAGATATTGCTGTAACAATAAAACCTAGCCCCCAGGCGATATCCGCAATATCATTTCTCCTGCGGATCTGCGCAATAAAAAACCAAATAGCCATATATATGTTAATAACGATTACTTCTATTATAAGTACTATAAACATCATTTACTCTTTCTGCACGAGGGTATCGATTGTTTTAGCTCCAAGAGCACACCACCATAGCGGTGCCAAGGCTACCCCTGCAAGTAAGCTGCCCCAACCCCAAAGCAAAGAAATCCAAGGCAGAGTTAATAATAAACGAACTAGACCAATTAGAATGAAAAAGAGCAAAATCGTCATTAAGATTGTCAACTTGAGGCGCCGCTTTAATTTCGGAGAATTGGTGTTATCAACAGATCCTTCTTTCTCCCACCATCCCATTGGACGTACTTTCGTGTAAAAATTTTGCAATACATTCTGGTTCGTAGCAGGAGTGACATAGGTTAAACTAACTGCCGCCCCAAGTGATGCAAGAACCATGATTCCAAGACGTATCCATTCGGTTTCCACCGTAGCCAAAATCAATAGCGCAATAGCAAGCGAGGTCGCAATGGCAGCAATTTTCGAGTAGAGGTTAATTCGGTCCCAAAGCCAGCGCAACATTAATACGCCTCCGATGCCGGCCTCTTGTGGCTGTATTCTTTGAAGGAATACTTCAGCATAAGGGTAGTGTACAATTAATAAAGCCAAATTAGTAAACATAAACTTGTTTAAAACCATCCATTACATATAGCTTCTCGTAAGTTCTATTTTTAACCGTATGGACTTTCTTGCAGTAATCGTATGTAATACGTTTTTTTAAACAAAGGGTTCTCAAAGAGCAAGAAGTAAAGTAACGAACATAAAGATAGAGCCATAAACCCTTTACGACATATAAAATGAGATTTTCAAAATTTTACTTTGTTCAATGAATTCAGAATTATAGAATGGTATTTGTATGATTATATTAGAAAACGAATGAAAGGGTATAATTTTGAAGTTTATATTCCATGTGATGATATTATTTGTAGCTTTTAACACCGGATTCGGCGCTAATGCAGAAGAATCTGGCTATAAGGGACCAAAGAACCTTTTTTTTGTTGGGGGTGGTGCGATCATCACTAAAAATCCTTATAAGGGAATAGATACCGAGACTCATGGGATTCCCATATTTTTATATAAGACAGAAAGACTTTCGCTCTTTGGGCCGAGGATGAGTTATTCTTTATTTGAAGATGACGGCTGGGAACTCAGCGGACTTGCCAAAGTTCGTTTCGAGGGTTACGAGGAAGATGAAAGTGACTATTTGCGGGGTATG
>JASFVS010000130.1:0-8106 GCA_050049715.1 Phycisphaerales bacterium | reverse complement strand
CTTGATCGGACCGGACCGTGTACCTCATCCCCATTACTACCAGGTACAAAAGGTATATCAGCCAATAGTCTTTGAACTCATCAGTCCAAATCCCTTGCGCATTAAGGTGACTAATCACTATGATTTTTTGTCACTCGATCACCTGGATATTCGATACAGCTTTACCGCTAATGGTAAAGTTATGGATTCCAGTATATTGGTCTTAACATCTCTGCGCCCGGGCGATTCGAGTATCATAGATATTTCACGGCCAGCATGGCTCGAATCCACATCAGAAGATATCTGCCTGAATGTCTCGGCTCAGCTTAAGTTACCTGCCTTGTGGGCAGAAGAAGGTTTCCATGTGGCTCGTGAACAATTTATCCTGAAAACCGCGACCGTAGATACATTGCATGCTGCACAGGGTGATTTGGGTGTCCAGGAAAATCCTGAAGATATCCACATAAATGGTGAAAGTTTCCGAGCTGTTTTTAGTAAAGGTAACGGAGCGTTGGTAAGCTGGATTATGAAAAATAATGAGTTGCTACAATGTCCACTGGAGCCATACTTTTGGAAACCAGCCAACGATAACCAGAAACGTAACAACTACAATCGCCGTCTTGGCCCGTGGAAAACAGCCGCGGCTAATCGTGCCGTAAAAAAATTTGATGTCTCCCAACAAGACAATCTTGTCAAGGTCCACTTCCTCATGGACCTGCCGAAAATAGGCGCCGATTACATATTGGACTATACTATTAATAGCCAGGGACAAATTCAGGTCCAGGCTGAATATCAACCACGTCAAGCATCAATTCCACTAATACCCAAGTTCGGTATGCGAGTACAACTACAGGATCGCTTTACCCAAATCGCCTGGTATGGACGCGGGCCGTTCGAGAACTACCCGGACCGAAAGACCGGAGCCTTGATAGGTTTGTACGAATCCGATTTGGAGAATTTTATTACCGACTATATCGCACCTCAGGACAACGCCAATCGTTGCGATGTGAGATGGTTCAGTCTTGCAGATCACAACGGTAATCGGATTCATGTAACCGGCCTTCAGGAACTCTGTTTTCGGGCATGGCCTTATACTGAAGCCGATTTGGAAAACGCCAAATATTCTTTTGAACTGCCTGTTCGTGACCTAATCAATATCAACATAGACCTAAACATCCACGGTGTGGGTGGTAACGATGCCTGGGGAGCAAGGACTATGGACAAATACACAATAGACGGCAATAAGCCTTATCGTTATGGATTTATTTTGGACTACCAGGATAAAGTACAATAAATAGTATTGTCTAAGTAAAAACGATGTAATCTCAGGAGGTATTGTGAAGAAACTTATAATTTACAGACTCATCACATGTGTCGCGCTAATTATTATAACCGCTTTGGGAACTATCTGTTATGCGGACAATCCGATTGTGCAGACGATCTTCACGGCAGATCCTGCACCTATGTTGTATAATGGAACACTCTATCTTTATACTGGCCATGATGAGGACGACGCCCCGGAAAGCCGGTTTGTGATGCACGATTACCAATGCTTTTCGACGACTGATATGGTTAACTGGACGCATCACGGCGCTGTCCTCGACATTCGCAAGGTATTTACCTGGTCTGGCGGCGATGCCAACGCTGCACAGTGTATCTATCGAAACGGCAAGTTCTACTATTACGTAAGCACTGCCAACACAAAGGGACCCGGTGGAGTTGCTCTGGGTGTGGCGGTTTCTGACAGTCCCTTCGGACCGTTCAAGGATGCGCTCGGCAAAGCGCTGGTGACGAATGACCAGACAAAGGCCGCTCGCCATAGTTGGGATGATCTTGATCCCTCAGTGTTCATCGATGATGACGGTCGAGCCTGGCTTTATTGGGGCAACAATGCCTGCTATTTCGCCGAACTGAACGAGGACATGATCTCGCTCAAGAGCGATATCTCCAACATCCCGTTGACTCGAGAAGCGTTCGGTCCCGACTTTGAGGAAGCACCCTGGATATATCGCCGCGCAGATCAATATTACCTTTGGTATGCTTCCAGCATTCCGGAGTCTATCCACTATGCGGTAGCCAAAACTCCGGTCGGACCCTGGCAGTACGGTGGCAAGGTGATGGACATTCAGGAAACAACGGCTTCCAACCATCCCGGTGTTATCGAGTACAAGGGCCGGTCCTACCTTTTCTATCAGACCGACTCACTGCCCAATGGCATTGACAAGCGACGCTCCGTGTGCGCCGAAGAGTTCCAGTATCAAGCCGACGGTAGTGCTCCGAGGATTGTATGCCGTGCTGACAAATTTGAGCCGATAGGCACTCTTGATCCGCGTGTCAGAACCGAAGCGGAAACTATGGCATGGTCTCAGGGTGTTGAAACCGAAAAGAACAAGACAGTTGGGGTCTATGTAACGGATATCGACAACGCAGACTATATAAAGATTCGCCAGGTCGATTTTGGCAACCAGGGGGCCGGCCAGTTTCTGGCCAGTGTGGCCTGCGGCTCGAAGGGTGGACAGATTGATATCCGGTTGGGCAGTCCCAATGGGCGGTTGCTGGGCAGAATCCGGGTAAAAAACACTGGTGGCTGGCAAACATGGGAAATCTTCTCCTGTAAGGTGCGGTCCGTAACTGGTGTTCACGACCTTTGTTTGGTCTTCTCTGGCGGCAATGGGGAACTGTTCAATATTGATTGGTGGAAATTTGAATAATTCTTTGTGGTGCCAGTGACTCAAGGCTGAATTGGATTTAATGTTTTTTACTATCAGAATTGAGGTGGATGTGAAATCGATATTATTCGTTTGAATATTTCGATCGGATATGCAAAAAAATGGCTGTAACCACCCGAGAATATGAGGCTTTGCATAGAGACAGCTTTGATACAAAAGATTTTAAAGATGGCTAAGATTACTATTCAATAAACTTTTCATTGGAAACTACAGGAGAATGTTAATATGACTAAGAAACTTTTAATCATCATATTATTTGCATTTGTTTTTGTTAATAGCATCAAAGCTCAGACTTATCAGAAAACTGATTTGGGTCTAAAATCAATAATTAACTCTATTGAAGTTGAAGTCCAGTTCTATGGCTCATCTACTGTGAGGGTATTGAAATCACCTGAAGGCAAAACATTTACAAAAGAAAGCCTTTCGGTTATTAAGGTTCCGCAAAAAACCGCTCTTAGTATAAAGCAGGCGGGAGATGAACTTTCCATTAAAAGTGAAAGCGTTCAGGTGACCCTGAACCTGAAAAATGGTAAAATCTTTTTTTCAATTCCGACAGGCGAGTCGTTATTAGATGAAAAAGAAGCGGGTGTTGTATTTACAGATTTCAACGATGCCGGTGTAAAAACCTACAGTGTCTCGCAGTCGTTTGTTTTGGATAAAGACGAAGCAATTTACGGATTGGGTCAACAGCAGCAGGGAAAAATGGTGCAGCGTAACCTGAAGCTGCGAATGGTACAGGGAAATACGGATGATTATATTCCATTTTTTCTGTCGGTAAAAGGTTACGGTTTGTTCTGGGACAATTATTCGCCAACGATCTTCAAAGATAATCCGGAAAGCACATCATTCAAATCAGACGTAGGCGATTGTGTCGATTATTATTTTATGTATGGCGGCAGTGCCGATGGTGTGATTGCCCTAATGCGCGACTTGACAGGCCAGGCACCGATGTTCCCGTTATGGACCTATGGTTACTGGCAAAGCAAAGAGCGTTATAAAAGCCAGGACGAAACAGTAGGCGTGGTAAGAAAATACCGTGAACTAGGAGTTCCACTCGACGGTATTATTCAGGATTGGCAGTATTGGGGTAACAATTACCTGTGGAACGCTATGGAATTCCTCAATACCGAATTTTACAATCCGCAAAAGATGGTTGATGATGTGCACAACCTGAATGCACACATGATTATCTCAATTTGGAATTCGTTTGGCCCCAAAACAAAGCCCTACAAGGAATTGGATAAAATCGGCGCGCTTATGGATTTTCAAACATGGCCACAATCCGGTTCTCAAAAATGGCCGCCCAATATGGATTATCCTTCAGGTGTAAGAGTTTACGACCCTTACAATCCGGAAGCTCGCGATATTTACTGGAAGCACTTGAGTAAGGGTATTTTCTCGCTTGGAATGGACGGCTGGTGGATGGATTCGTCAGAACCGGACCACCTGCAATTCAAACCTTCGGATTTCGATAATAAAACTTATCTTGGCTCATTCCGAAAAGTACGAAATGCTTTTCCTTTAATGACCGTGGGTGGATTATACCAACACCAACGCTCTGTCACTTCTGACAGACGCGTTTTTATCCTTACCCGTTCGGCATTTGCCGGACAGCAACGATATGGCGCCAATACATGGTCGGGCGATGTAGTGGCATCCTGGGATGCTCTACGAAACCAAGTTTCAGCAGGATTAAACTTTTCACTCTGCGGCATCCCTTACTGGAATAGCGATATTGGCGGATTTTTTCTTTGGAATTTTAGGAAAAAACTCGACGATGCAAATTATTGTGAGCTCTATGCCCGCTGGGTCCAGTTCGGTGCATTCTGCCCGATGATGCGTTCACACGGCGCCGATGCCCCTCGTGAAATTTATCAATTCGGCAAAAAAGGTGATAAGATTTATGATGCCATTGAAAAATTCATAAACCTGCGTTACAGGTTGTTACCCTATATTTACGCTGCATCGTGGGACGTTACTGCCAATCAATCGACAATGATGCGCGCTTTAGTGATGGTCGGCAAGTCTTTGCTAGTTTGCCCGGTAACCACACCAATGTATTCAAGGGATGCTAAAGAAGATTTCAGTACGATTAAGACAAGACAGCTTTATCTGCCCAAAGGCGCCGATTGGCTCGATTTCTGGACGGGTGAAAAGTATATCGGGGGGCAAACAATAGTTAAAGAAACCCCGGTTGATATCATTCCATTGTATGTAAAAGCAGGTTCCATTCTTCCTATCGGTCCTAAAGTGCAATATGCCACAGAGAAAAAATGGGATAATCTTGAAATACGAGTCTATCCCGGTGCCGATGGTGAATTTACATTGTACGAAGACGAAAACGACAATTATGATTATGAGAGAGGAGCTTATTCTACCATTATTTTTAAATGGGATAATGAAAAGAAAACTTTAACCATCAACGACAGACAGGGTTCTTTCCCTGGAATGTTGACAGAGCGTAAATTTAGTATTGTAAAGGTTGCCGCAGGCACAGGTACCGGAATGGATACAGTTAAAACGTATGATAAGGTAGTAACCTACAAAGGGGAAAAAGTTGTGGTTAACTTGTAATGTTACAAGTTTCATACTTCTAATAAATTATACATGTATAACTTTATTAATTTCTATGATAATTAATAATAAAAAGTTAGGTTAACTATAAGTCACATTGGGAGTCGATTGCGGCCATAGATTTTTTTACGACAGAGATTTACACTTTGAAAGGCTTAACCAGGTATATGATTTTAGTGGTTATAGATTACCCGATTAGGAAAGTCGAAGTTGCTGGGATTGTAGAGCGGGTCCATGGAGACTGGATGAAGCAAATCGCCAGAAACCTGACTGACCCGATAAGTGGATTTCTTAAAGACAAGATATACCTTCTTCATGACAGGGATCCGTTGTTTACTGAAGGATTCAGAAATATGCTGGAGTCATCGGGTATAAAAACGATACGTACACTGCCTATGGCTCCTAATCTGACACCAGTTGTCGAGAGATTTATCAGGAGTATAAAATCCGAATATCTGAATAGGATGTTAATCTTTAGTGAGGCGTAAGATATTGTATTGAGCAGTATTGCCTTCATTACCACCATGAGAGACCTCACTAGGGACTTAACAACAATATGATTGAGCCGCTGCCAAATGGTAGTGGCAGAATCATCTGCTGGGAACGTATTGGAAGACTTCTGAAATCTTACAGGAGGGTTGCCTGATGGATGGGATGAATTTTTATACAGTACTAGCGATACTGTTATCGCAAGTAACTGTTCCAGCCGGAGGCGAGGTTGGCTTTGAGCCTTTGTCGGGGTATGGAGAGATGATATTTTATAAGATTTTGCAGGACAAAGACTTACCCGCTTCTGGCACCTCTGAATAGCGACAAATCCGCCACTCATTTAGCCGTTTTTAATGCTGAATTTTGCCCTATGTTGTATCTCCAGATATGCATATGATGCCCCCGCTATTGGGACATAGAGATAACTTCATTAATAGCAAGGATTTATCTCCTTTTTTGTGTATTCAAAAATAACCCGTTATAAACCTGCGACCACCCGTTACGGGGTCTTTTTGTAAATTTAAGTGATTGTGAAAAATATGTGGATTTCTATTTGTTTACTATGTTTGGTAGTTCGAAATTTTAAATATCAGAGCTGTCGATTTTGCCAAGCACAGCCAATGGGATTTTTACATTTCCGAATGGGGCGCTTATAGCGAATCCGGCAACGTGATTATCAATTGTCTCCATAAGCTCCATTGCGATTTCTACGCCGGTTTGCAGAGCTTGTTCCCGGTTTTTAGACGCGTACATCTTTTGGAGAATCTCATCAGGAACAGTAACTCCGGGAACTTCGTTTGCCATAAACTCGGCATTCTTATAACTTGTAAAAGGCCAAATGCCGGCAATTACCGGTATCCTGAATGGTTCTGCCGCTTCGAGAAATTCGAAAAAGCTTTCTGTGTCGAAGACAGGCTGCGTTATGCAATATTCAGCGCCGGCTTCGACTTTCTTCCTGAACCTGTCAAGCTCAAGATTAAAATTCGAAGCGACCGGATTAACACCTACGCCAATAGTGAATGACAATTGAGATTTCAGAGATTTTCGTGCTATGTCAATACCTTTATTAAGATTGTTCACCACGGCTGTCAGTTGGATCGAATCTAGGTCAAAAACGCCCGAAGCATTTGGATATTCTCCGATTTTGGGTGGGTCACCCGTTATCAGCAACAGATTTCGGATACCGATGGCTTGAGCCCCAAGCAAGTCGGACTGTATGCTTATCAGGTTTTTATCGCGGCAGCACAAGTGAAGTATTGTTTCGATAGAAATGTTCTGCTGAATCGTTATAGCTGTTATCATGGCGGAAAGTCTGGAACTGGCACGAGGGCCATCAGGTATATTGATTGCATCAACACCCATCCGGCTGCACAGCGAGGCTTTTTCAAGTAACAGGGATGTTTGGATTCCTTTTGGGGGTGAGATTTCTATGCTTATGAATTTTTCTCCACTAACAAGCTTTTTTCCCAGCTTAGACCTTTCTTCCAACGGTACAGGCTCTTTAGTTATAGTCTGTTCAGCTTCAGCGGTAACGGGCATAGCGGGCTGTGATGGAGTTGACATTCGCTCAAGTGGATTAAGCGTTCCGGCTATCTCTTTAATATGGGCCGGAGTTGTTCCGCAACAGCCACCTATTATCTTAGCTCCGTTTTCAAAAAAACGCTTTGCATACTCAGCCATATATTCCGGCGTACACATATACATAAGCCTGCCGTCCACCTGTTGAGGCAAGCCGGCATTTGGCTGAAGAGAGATTGGTTTGTTTGTAAGATTTTTTATCAGCTTGAGAGAGTCCAGCATTGCCGAGGGCCCTATCGAACAGTTCAGACCGACTGCAGCCACTGTTGCTTCTTCCGATATTTTTAAAATAGATTGTTGTAACTGGTTACCATAAGCGGTTTCGTTCTCTTCTGTAACTGTTAATTGTGCGATAACAGGTAAATCCGTGACTTGTTTAATAGAGCTAATTGCAAATAGTATCTCGTTCAAATTAGAGAAAGTCTCTAAAATCAGAAAATCAGCACCTGCTCTCGCAAGCGACCGGGCCTGTTGGCTAAAGACCTGAGCAAAATCGGATTGCAAGGTTTTTTTACTCAACCAGCGGCTTGTCAAAGGCCCTATAGCACCTGCTAAGAGAACATTCGCACCAGTTGAGCTTTTTGCAATCTCGACGGCCTTTTCATTTATCTGCTCGGTTTTTTCAGCAAGTCCGAATTGTGCCAACTTAACGGAATTGGCACCAAATGTGTTTGTTTCAATAAAATCCGCACCCGCCTGGATGTATTCGGTATGTATCTGTCCGACAAGGTCAGGTTTAGTTAAATTCAATTCATCA
>JASFVS010000129.1:0-8158 GCA_050049715.1 Phycisphaerales bacterium | reverse complement strand
CGGCAATGTCTGGCTGCCGGACGAAGGTTTTGAGGGAGGAGCCACGATTGATCGCGATCCGGATATGGAAATCGCCGGTACCAAGGATCCGGCTCTGTTCTTGAGCGAACACTATGCAATGGACTCTTTTTCCTACAAAATTCCCAACGGCAAATATATCGCGAAGCTCTACTTTGCCGAGACATTCGAGGGCATTTACGGCCCTGGCGACCGTGTTTTTTCTTTCAATGTGCACGGACATGAGTTCAAGGATTTCGATATTTGGGAAAAAGCTGGCGGTCCCAATCGCGCCTATATTGAAACCGTGCCTGTGGAAGTGACCAACGGAGAATTCCGCATTGTTTTCACCACCCAGATTGAAAACCCGGCGATCAATGCGATTGAAATAATTCCACAAAAAGTGCCAGCGGCCGGACAGAATGTGCCTGCGCTAAAAGACGTATTCAAGGACCACTTCCTGGTCGGCGGGGCTTTTAATCGAAACTTAGTAACAGGTAAGGATCCCAATGCGGCCGCGATTGCTGAGAAACACTTTAGCACGGCAACTGCAGAGAACGATATGAAGTGGCAGCTCATCCATCCGAAGCTCAACCAGTACAACTGGGAACCTGCCGACAGCTATGTGGCCTTCTGCGAGAAGAACAAGATGGCCGTCATCGGCCACACGCTCGTCTGGCACGCCCAGACTCCACGGTGGGTATATCGGGACGATTCGGGAAACATCCTGACGCGAGATGCCCTTCTGGCTCGCATGAAGGATCACATCATGAACGTTGTCGGCCGCTATAAAGGCCGCGTCAAAGGCTGGGATGTAATAAATGAAGCCCTCAGTGAGAACGGCAAATTGCGAAACAGTCGATGGCTGCGAATCATCGGCGAAGGCTCAGAAGAAAAGCAGTACGACTTCATCGAAAACGCCTTCCGGTGGGCCCACGAGGCGGATCCCGATGCCGAGCTGTACTACAATGACTACAATCTCGAGACGTCAAAGGCCAAGTGCAATGGGGCGGTTGCAATTGTGAAGCATCTCAAGTCCAAGGGCATCCGCATCGACGGCGTCGGTATCCAACTGCACGGTGGGCTGACATATCCCAGCGTTGAGGGCCTTGAGTATGCCATCACGAGTCTGGCTGCCACCGGTGTCAAGGTGATGATTACTGAATTGGACATCCGCACGCGGAGACGTGGGTACCGCGGTGCCGATATTAGCCGGGTCAATCGCCGGAGCACAAAAGATCAGAATGCGGCCACGGCGGAAACCCAGAAGAAACTCGCGGACAAATACGCCGAAATCTTCTCCGTCCTGCTCAAGAACAAGAAAGACGTTTCCCGCGTCACATTCTGGGGTGTCTATGACAAGACATCCTGGATCGGGGGCTCACCGCTTTTGTTCGATCGAGATTACCAGCCCAAAGAGGCTTTCTTCGCCGTGGTCAAGACGGCCCAGTCAGCCCCTGCACGCGACGACTCGGCCTCGCCGGACGCTCATAGAGGCGGTAGACGAGGCGGTTTTGGCGGACCTATAGAACTGGGTCCGGACGACAAACCAGCTTTTGCCGACCCGCCCGCGGGATTCAGAACCAAGCGTGAGAACGTCCCTCACGGCAAGCTTACGATGATTGAATATGATTCAAAGACGGTCGGAACCCGTCGAAAAATGCTCGTTTACACACCGCCCGGCTATTCAACCGACCGCAAATACCCAGTGCTTTACCTTCTGCACGGCATTGGTGGCGACGAGACGGAATGGAAGCGCCTATGCCAGCCAGAGAACATCCTGGACAACTTGCTGGCCGATGGCAAGATTCAGCCGATGATCTTGGTCATGCCCAACGGCCGGGCCCAGAAGAACGACCGGGCCGAAGGCAATGTTTTCGCCACCGCGCCGGCTTTCGCCGCGTTTGAAGGCGATTTGCTCAACGACGTGATTCCAGCCGTTGAAGCTAAGTACTCGGTGATGGCCGACCGTGAGCATCGGGCTTTGGCGGGCCTGTCGATGGGTGGAGGCCAGTCCCTGAACTTCGGCCTCGGTCACCTCGACGTTTTCGCCTGGATTGGCGGGTTCTCATCAGCCCCCAACACCAAACCGCCTTTGGAGCTCGTACCTGACCCGGCAGCCGCCAGGGACAAACTGAAGCTGCTATGGCTGGCCTGCGGCAACAAGGACGGTTTAATTCGCATCAGCCAGGGCGTCCACAATTACCTCAAAGAGAAAAATGTGCCACACGTCTGGCACGTTGATTCAAATGCCCACGATGGTACCGAATGGGCCAACAATCTTTATCTATTTGTCCAGCACATCTTCAAGTAGTCGCGAATAAACGCGAAAATGGCGGGCAGTACGCCATAAATCATTTATAGGTAAACTGAGGTCTAACAACGTGTTAGATTAAGACAGTTGTGCTCGGATAATACTTGCACATACGCTTTTTTAAACCAGCAGGCAACCATTGCTCAGATTATACCCGCGCACTTGGCCGCCGGTGAGATGAAAAATCTTGCCAATATTCCGTTTTTTATCTCACTTCTGACACTCCTATGCGGTATAATAAGGATGGACTAACTATTTTGGCAAAGATACGGGATACTGTAGGTAGTATCTGGTTTTATAGGCATTTGGATATCTTTGGGTATAGTTTGTTTCCAGAAGGTTGGAGGTCATGTATATAAGCCATCGTATATCGAAGTATATCGATAAATCTTTTATTAATCTTTTTTAGGAGATATCTTATGTCGATGAAAAAGACAATTCTAATCGCATTGTTCCTATGTTTGGCCGGATCGATGACATGCCTTGCTGATATTATAACTGTGCATGAAGACGATTTTGAAGACCGCGAGATAGGCAGCACTACTGAGGGCTGGCTTTGGAATGACAACGCTGCCTCGCATGAAGGTCTGTACGCGGATTTCGAGGGAAGTATCGTAAGGCAACATACTGGAACGCTTAATTCGGATATTAATCAACGATTTGGCTACAAGACGGACATCGAGATGACCGGAAACACCAGTGAAGACCCGGCGGATTATACCATCGAGCTTGATATACGCAACCTCCAGGGTGAGTGGGACCCTCATGAGATAGAGATTTGGGTGCTCACATACAATTCTGATGCCGGTGGTAGTACTTATGGATTTGGTTTACCTCTCCTGGAACTTTATCAAGAGGACGAATGGGTTCATATAGAATATAACCTGGGGGATTTGGTGGAATTAAACAGAACCTGGTGGGAAGGAACCGACTGGGACATGACAGATTCTACATGGGCTTATGAGATCGGTGGTCCGCCGTATCCGGGCGTAGAAGTCTCAGGGGCATCGTGGACGCAGGTGTTCCTTGTGGATAATCTCAAAATTACCATGTCTGCGGAACCGCCAGAGTTTGCCAAAGAGCCAGTACCTGAAGATCAGAGCATAGAGGTATTAAGAGATGTGATCCTTAGCTGGACACCTGGAGATTTTGCTGATAACCATAATGTGTACTTTGGTACTGATGCTAATGATGTTAACGAAGCCAGTTTGGATGATCCTCGGGGCGTGCTCGTTAGTGAAGGGCAGGTTGATGCCAGTTATGATCCAGGTCTTCTGGATTGGGACCAGACATATTACTGGCGAATTGATGAAGTCAATGAGGCAGAGCCGAATAGTCCATGGAAAAGTAAACTCTGGAGCTTTACTACCCGCAACTTCGTTGCCGTGGATGATTTCGAGGATTACAACGACTACGAACCCGACAGGATATTTGATGCTTGGGTGGATGGATATGGTGTAACAACAAACGGTTCTACAGTAGGTTACGCAGAACCGGACTTTGTCGCCGGAGAGCATTTCGTTGAGACTACGATTGTTTATGGCGGCTCTCAGTCAATGCCTTATTTTTATGACAACACAGTCGCCGGAAACTCTGAGGTAACTTTAACTTTGGTTGACCCTACTGACTGGACCTACGAAGACGTCGAAACGCTCTCACTTTGGTTCCAGGGTTATCCGCCATATTTGGGCAGCTTTACAGAAGGCCCTGCAGGCACTTATACGATGACCGCCACAGGCGCCGATATCTGGGAGACGGCCGACGAATTCCATTTTGCTTATAAGCAGCTCACCGGTGTCGGTTCGATTATAGCAAAAGTGGAAAGCGTGGAGAACACGAACGGGTGGGCCAAGGCCGGCGTTATGATTCGTAATACGCTGGAGCCGGGTTCCAGGCATGCTATGGTGGTTGTTACACCTGAACAGGGTGTTTCATTCCAGCGTCGCACTATTGTAGATTCGGACAGTTCCGGAACAACAGAAACCGATGTTACTGCGCCGATATGGGTGAAAATAGACCGTGACATTTCCGGTAACTTTACAGCCTCTTATTCGTCCGACGGTGCCTCATGGACGCATATTGGTGTTGATTCGATTAACATGAATGCAACCGCTTATGTAGGATTGGCGTTAACCAGCCATAATACTGAGGAAGTATGTGAAGCTGTCTTCTCCAACGTCACTATTACAGGAAACGTTAGTCAGGAGCCATGGATGGACCAGGATATCGGGATATTAAGCAATGGTCCCGAGCCGATATATGTGGTTCTCGATGAAAGCGCTGTGGTTTATCACGAAGATCCGAACGCATCAACGATAAATGAATGGACCGAATGGAGAATAAATTTGCAGCAGTTTGCAGATCAGGGAATAGACCTTACAAATGTCGAAAGTATTGGTATTGGCTTCGGTGACAGGAACAATCCTCAGCCCGGCGGTGCCGGACTGGCTTACTTCGATAATATCCGGCTGTATCGTCAACAAACACCTTAAGCCGAGTGGGATTTTTACTTTTTCAATAGATGAGGAGTCGTTATGGAAGTGAGGAGTAGAGGTGTAATTTTACCTTTATTCTTTTAGCCTAAAATATTCAAAACTTCTACGTATTAGTTTTTAAAAGGAGGACTATCATGTGTAAGAAATCGATTTATTTGGTTTCTTTTGTTTTGGTGTTTGGTTTGGTTTCGACGAGCATGGCAAATTTAAATGACCCGGACCTTGTTGCCTACTGGAGTTTTGATGAGGGTTCCGGAACCACCGCTTATGATTTAACCGGCAATGGGAACGATGGTGTTTTTGTCGGTGACCCACAGTGGGTTGCCGGAAAGTATGGTGGTGCGTTAGAGTTCAACGGTGACGATTACCTCAACTGTGGCAATGGCCCATCGCTGCAAATCCGGGATGAGATTACTATAGTGTTCTGGTTTCAGGTCGAGGCGTTCCAAAACGACTGGGAGGCCTTCCTGGCTAAGAGTGACAGCGCTTATCGGGCCAGTCGCTCGGCTACTACTGGAAATGCCACCCATATGGGCCTTTCAGGGACTTCAGTTGGTAATGGCAACGGCTATTTTGATGCATCCGTCACCGTCACTGACGGTCAATGGCACCACTGGGCCGGAGTGTACGATGGCACCGAAGCAAGGGTTTACATTGACGGCGTATTAGATACGACCAGTGCGGGTACTGGACAGATAAGCCTTAGTTCATCCGACCTTTATATCGGTGAAAACTCAGGGGCCACAGGGCGTTTACTGCATGGCATTCTTGACGATGTGGCAATTTATAGCCGCGCGCTGTCGCTAGAGGAAATCCAGACTATTATGGAGGGTTTCGTATCACCAGAACTGGCATTGAATCCCATACCGGAAGAGGAAGCTGAAGATGTATATAGGGATGTAGTCCTTAGCTGGAAGCCGGGAGAAACTGCCCAGACACATGATGTGTATTTAGGGACGGTTTTAGACGATGTGAACGATGCCAGCAGAGACAACCCGCTTAACGTGCTTCTCAGTCAGGGCCAGGATGCTAATACGTATGAACCCGGCCGGCTCGAATTAGGCCGGATGCATTACTGGCGGGTCGATGAGATTGGGGCTGATGGAGTCACGATACATACTGGTGAGATATGGAGCTTTACAGTCGAGCCATTCGTTTATGCAATCCCTGGTGAGAATATAACTGTCATTGCTTCGAGCAGTGAGGGAAATAAAGAACCCGAAAATGTCATAAATGGTTCGGGGCTGGATGAAAGCGGTCTGTTACACACTAATTTAGGTGAAGAAAACATGTGGCTGAGCAGCCGGGACGGTGAGCAGCCTACCTGGATAGAATTTGAGTTCGACAAAGCTTATAAGCTGTACGAAATGTGGGTGTGGAACTCTAATGAGAGTCTGGAGTCGGCCATCGGCTTAGGCATTAAAGATGTTACAATTGAGTATTCCGTAGATGGCAGCGACTATACGATATTGGGAACTACTCATGAGTTTGCACAGGCGCCCGGAACCAGAAACTACGCGCATAATACTACTATTGATTTTGGTAGTATACCCGTAAAGTACGTCCGACTTACGGCCAATACTAACTGGGGAGGCATCCTGGACCAATATGGTCTTAGCGAGGTGCGTTTCTTATACAAACCTGTCCATGCGAGAGTGCCCAGCCCTGCGGCCGGTGCGACAGATGTTCCTCTGGATGTAACCCTTGGCTTCAGACCCGGTAGAGAGGCCGCCGAACATAACGTTTTCTTCAGCGAAGATGAACAGGCCATTATTGACGGCACAGTCGATGTCACTATCATGACCGAGGCTGGCTATGGTCCATTAGACCTCGATTTAGGCAAGACTTACTACTGGCGTGTGGATGAAGTAAATAACACTGAAATTCCCAGCGCCTGGCAGGGTGAGGTATGGGACTTTACGACATTCGAGTATTTAGTCATAGATGATTTCGAGGATTACAACGATTACGAACCTGACAGGATATTCGATACGTGGTTAGATGGTTATGGCGTTGCGACAAATGGTTCCACTGTGGGGTATCCTGAGCCTGTTTTTGCTGACGATGAGCACTTTGTGGAGACAAATATTGTTCACGAAGGCGCTCAGTCAATGCCGTACTTTTACGACAACAATGCCGGAAATTCCGAGGCTACACTTCCGTTGAGTTCGCTGCGAAACTGGACAGAAAAGGGTGTAGGTTCCCTTACACTCTGGTACAGGGGCAATCCTGCAGGCTTTATGGAAGACCCGGCAGGAACATATACGGTAGACGCTTCCGGTACAGATATCTGGGCTACGGCCGATGAGTTTCGCTATGTCTATAAGCAACTATCCGGTGATGGCGAAATCATCGCTAAAGTGGAAAGCGTAGAAGACACGGATCCATGGGCCAAAGCAGGCGTGATGATTCGTGAGTCGCTTAATGCAGGTTCCAGGCATGCATTCTGCTGTATAACACCGGGCAATGGAAAATCCTTCCAGAACAGAACGACGACAAACCTGGATTCATATAGTTCCAACACCGCTGGTTTTGAGGCACCCTACTGGGTCAGACTTGTGCGCCAGGGCGATCAGTTCTCGGCCTATCATTCAGCTGACGGTGTGAATTGGGAACTACAGGCTGAAAGTGGCGAAACGACTAATCCAATAAATATCACTATGCCAACAAATGTCTATATAGGCATGGCGGTAACCAGCCATAACGCTAATGAAATATGCACGGCTGTATTCTCCAGCGTCGAGACTATGGGCACAATTACTCCGCAGGTATGGACGCAGCAAGCAATTGGAGCGGATATGCCCACCAGTGAAGCTGTGCGGATGTATGTGGTGCTCGATGAAAGTGCTGTGATTTATAATGATAATCCCGATGCGTCTCAGATAGATGAGTGGGCCGAGTGGAACATCGACTTACAGGAATTTGCAGACCAGGGAATTGACCTTACTAATGTAACTTCGCTTGGAATCGGCTTTGGTGATAGAGATAATCCACAGCCCGGCGGTGCTGGCTTAGTATTCTTCGATGATATTCGTTTGTATCCCCAACAAACACCTTAAGGCGGGATTAAACCGGCAATGGAGATTGAACAGTTGATATAAAGTTTTTTAAATTTTAAGTTAGTTGTTAATTTTTAGCATATATGAAATAACTGGTGCGAGTATAAAAGGTAGTATATGGCTAAAAAATCATATTGTTAAGCTTTTTTGCAGGAGGATAGTTATGTGTAAGAAATTGATTTATCTAATTCTTCTTATTTCAGTTTTGGTTCTGAGCGATGGAGCTTACGCCCAGGATCCGAATCTTATCGGCTGGTGGAAGCTCGATGAGACTTCCGGCAGTACCGCCGCAG
>JASFVS010000128.1:0-8171 GCA_050049715.1 Phycisphaerales bacterium | reverse complement strand
TTCAGACCGCCAGGGAACTTGATTTCTTTGTCAAGGCGGCCGCTAAGCTTTTCAAAGGGAAAGTTTCCGATGAGTATGTTGAGGAAATGAAAGGAATGGTAGCGGGGATGAAAAGGGCCGGAAAAGAAGTCACCTATGAAGAAATGCTGTTTATGAACGGATTTATAGATATTTCCTGGTACTGGTGGCGTCATGAGAAAAAGGCAATGGGTTCGAGCTGCAGTGCTTTCATCGCAACCGGAAAAGCTACCACCAATGGCAAGATAGTTATGGCTCACAACTCATGGGTCAACTATGCCGCCGGAAGATTTTGTAATATTATAGTGGACATTGTTCCCGACGAAGGCCATCGAATCCTTATGCAATCCTGGGGTCCCTTGATATATAGTGGTACGGATTTTTTCGTCACCGGGGCCGGTTTGATCGGTACGGAAACTACTATTGGTAATTTCAGAGGGTTCAATCGAAAGGGAACGCCTGTATTTGAAAGGGCCAGAAAGGCGATGCAATATGCAAACAACATTGACGAGTGGGCCCGAATAATGATTAAAAAAAATAGCGGTGCCTATGCTAATTCCTGGTTGTTGGGTGATATTAATACCGGCGAGATTGCTCGTCTTGAGCTTGGTCTGAAGAATCACGGTTTGGAAAAGAAGACGACCGGATATTTTACAGGTTCGAATGTTGCGGATAACATTGGAATCTTAAGAGAGGAAACCGAAGCCAAGTACGATGATATAAGAGACCGTTGTGTAGCACGCCGTGAGCGCTGGAAACAGCTTATGTCGCAATACTATGGAAGGATTAATGTTAAGATTGCCAAGCGAATGCTGGCCGACCATTATGATATGTACCTGGAAAAGGAAAAACCGAGTTCCAGAACGATATGCGGCCACCATGAATTAGATGATGGAAGTATTCCGTTAAGCCGGGGCGCTTATTATCCTGGAGGAGCCATAGACGGAAAAGTTATTGACTCGGATATGGCAAAGAACTGGCAATTTTGGGCAAGATGGGGAAGCTCCTGCGACATTGGCTTTGATGCCGTTAAATTTTTGGAAAAACACACTCAATACGATTGGCTAAAAGGGTACCTAAAAAATTTACCTGTCGAGTCATGGACCATTTTCCCTGTTAAGGAAAGTAAGTAATCCCGCGCTTTAAAATAACAATATCCTGACAATTCTCTGTTTATACTCTGTAAAAATTAACCTTGCGTCTCTGGTTTTGAGTCTGTAATCTGTTCGGCCATGGACGAGATAAAGCGGAAATTATCGCTGATTGACAGGCAGTTAACCGGCGGGAATTATTACAACCAAATCGTAAGCACCTGCCCACTGGTTTTTCCCGCTGTTGGGCTAATCATCGGAATTCTAATACAAGATACATTTAGTTTAACGCTCGCTTTTTGGCCGATACTATTAGCATTTTGCGTAATATCGGTGGTTGTCGTCTTTGTTTTCCAGGGAAGGGGAAAGTTCGATTCTTATACGCTTACACTTATTAGCTCTTGTGCTCTTATTGGCTTTATGTGTCTCGGTGCGATTCGATTGTCCGGTTTTTATAAGCCGCAGTCGAATGATATTGGCAATCTTATTGCCGATGAGCCGAAGCTGGCGACAATTCAGGGCCTGATTTTAACCGAGCCGCATATTAATAGAAATCGAAACTGGAAATTCGCCCGCTTCAAGCCTACCGACCCTGCAACAAGTTTCTATCTGAAAGTCACAAAGGTGGAATCTGTTCAGGGCTGGATAAAAGCTGCCGGCACTGTTCGAGTTCAGGTTGATGAGCCTGTATTGGATTTAAAAGCCGGCGATCATATACAGGCATACTGCTGGTTGGATAAATTCAGCCCCCCTGCCAATCCCGGGCAGTTCGATACAGCAAAATATCTGGCAAGAAAAAATGTCTTCATCGCCGCATCGGTAAAATCTCGGGATGGCATCGAATTATTGAAAAGCTCCCCCGCTGTCTTCACAAAATTTAAAGACAAACTCAGGCAAAAGACCTCGCAGGCATTATTGGGCGGACTGTCACCACAGGAGCCCAGCCGGGGCTTGCTGGAGGCCCTGTTATTGGGCTATAGAGGCAATATCGATAGCGACACCTACAGAGCATTTCGCGAAACCGGCCTTCTGCACTTTATCAGCCTGTCAGGAATGCACTTAGCCATTTTGGTGGGGATTATCTGGTGGCTTTGTAAAACAGCAGGCTTGTTGAAACCGGCCCGTGCGGCTGTTTGTATTGTTGCGGTAATTGTGTTTTTATTGATTGTGCCTCCGAGAGCGCCAACGTTGAGAGCGGCTATAATATGTTGTGTCTTTTGTGTATCGTTTTTCTTTCGCCGCCACTCAAATCCCATCAATACTTTATCATTAGCGGCAATAATACTTCTTCTTATAAGACCGACCCAGCTATTCGAAGCCGGCTGGCAGCTCTCATTCGGCACGGTCCTCGGGATTTTGCTTTTCACGGAGCGAATCCATTTTTTTCTACATGAAAAATTAACAAATATGCCCTGGCGATGGGAAAAGCCAAAAACGAATCTATTTTTTCTTATATTTTCAAAACCTGGCCCATATTTTTTAAGATTATTTTCTGTGGGGCTGGCGGCCTGGCTGGGCGGTGCAGGTATCTTGCTGTATCACTTTTATACAATCACGCCATTAGCGAGCCTTTGGACAGTGCTGGTCTTTCCATTGGTTAGTGCGATTCTCGTGTTGGGATTTTTCAAGATTATTTTATTTTTCCTATTACCGACGTTGAGCGTCGCTTTGGGAATTATCGTTGGTCTTTTGTCGAACTTACTTATCGGGATTGTAAAGCTTTTTGCCCATCTGGATTTTTCAGAAATCATGGTAGGCCGGGTGCCGATTGTGCTGATAATTTTGTACTACTGTATAATTGTCTTTGCCGGTTTTATATATTTTCGCCGTCCTTTAGTAAAAAAAGTAATCTGTGCGGCAATGCTCCTTATATTTGTTTTTTCTCTGGGTTTTATAAAGTGGCAAAAGACGCATAGGAACGATTTGGTCGTTACCTGCCTTGACGTTGGCCACGGCCAGGCGATATTCGTCAAGCTTCCGGGCGGGGATAATATTTTGTTTGATGCCGGCTCTTTATACACAAGTAATGTTGGCGAGCGGGTTATAATACCGTTCTTAAATTGGTCCGGAATCAGTAAAATTGACGCTGTTATAATAAGCCACAGCGACACCGACCACATAAATGGAATACCGAAAGTTGTAGAGAACTGTGAAATCGGCGGTGTTTATGCAAACGATGACTTTTTTGACAAAACCGATCGGTGGGGCACAGAAAAATTTCTCAATGCCTGCCTGGCTGGAAAAGGTCTATCGATAAAAGGTCTGGATGAAAATTTGAAGTTCAGCAGCGTTGCTGATATTAAATTTCTTTGGCCTGATGAACAGGCAAGTAAGAATGAGGATTTATCTGATAATGATAAATCTCTGGTTTCGTTGATAGAATTTGCCGGCACTAAGATTCTCTTATGCTCCGACATCGAAGAGTTTGCGCAAAGACAGCTTCTTCGCCTTTATTCTGAATTAAAATCTGATATAGTTGTCGTTCCTCATCATGGTTCACTTAACACATTGGATACTGATTTTCTAAAAAATCTTGATGGGGATATTTTGGTGTGCAGTTGCGGCCGGAGGCAGTATGAAAGACAGTGGATTATCCGGGAACAAAACGACGCGAAAATATTCTATACACCCAAAGATGGAGCTGTTACTTTTCGCATCAGCAAAAATGGCATGATAAAAACCACAACGTTTAAGCGTAATTGAGCAATCACTCTTAAATCATTGTGAATTATGCAATACGAGACCTCACCTTAAGTGCACAACAATTTCAACTCTTCGGTTTCTTGCCTTGCCGCTTGCGGTTGAATTTGATGCGATAGGCTGGCTGTCTCCTTTGCCGGTTGCCTGAATTTTCTCTTTGGGGATACCGCGTTTAACTAAATACCTAAGCACGGCAAGAGCACGTTGTGCGGAAAGTTCCCAGTTGTCCTTCCATTTTGATTTTTTTATCGGGTCCGTATCGGTATGGCCGACGACATTGATTTGTTTGCCGGCATATTCCGGCTTATCGCGCAATACCGAGTATATATGGTCAAGCTCGACACTGGTTGTTTTTTTCAGGACAGCTTTTCCTGAATCGAACAGTATCGCATTCGGCAAGGTTACGGTAACCGTACCTGCAGCTGCGTCAAAACTGACATCGTAACCTTCTCCGAAGCCGGACACCTGGGCAGGTGTTTGATTGCGTTCTTCAATCTGTCGCTGGAGATCTTCTATTGTCATTTGGTCTGCTGTAATCCTGTCGGTAAGCTGGCCCTTTTCGGCCCTTTCACGTGCAAGAAGACCTTTCAGATTTTCGTGCTCTACGTACAAGGCGTCATATTTTTTCTCCCAGTTGGTACAACCAGGCAGCAGGGTAAGGGTTGCAAGACATATCAACAGGGCTTGAGTTTTTTTGCTGGTAATCCGCATTTGTTATCTCCTTATAATTTTGAGGTTTAGGTTTTCTTATTTTCAGCGAAAAAACATAAAACTCAGATAATCACGAATCCTATCGTGTAGAATCATAACAACAAATATACCCAAAGACAAGAACGGACCATAGGGAATTTGTCGAATTTTTTTAAAAAACATATTAAAGCACGCCCAGGCCAGGCCAAAGAACGGCGCCACGAAAAACGCCAAAACGACGTAAAGCGGTCCTACCACCGTCCCCGCGGCACCCATTAGATGCACATCTCCAAGTCCCATCGCTTCTTTTCCGAAGGCTAAGGTGCCGAGTATTCTAACGCCCCAGACGATTCCGCAACCAACGAAGTAACCCAGCAAACTGCCCAGAAATCCTGCAATTGCAGGATTTTTTGTAAAAGCCGCCCACCATGTGCTTATGGTATCAACTTCTTTACATATCCAGTAGGCCGCAATTGAGCAGACGATTATAGGCATCAGGAAAACAATTTCTCTGCATGCCTCAAGGCGATGATTGAAATGCGGTTCCGTCGGCTCTTTTTCTGAATTGTTCGTATTTTGAAGGTTTTCATTTTCAGAGCCTTCGGATTCATAGCTTCTTTTAAGCAGTCCTGTCATTAGCAGTACAAGAGATATAACCATTCCTATCGTTGCTCCCGCCGCCAGCGATGCGGTTCCGGCCGAGGCGCTCGGCAAAAGCATATATGCCTGAATCAGGGCCGGGTCGATTATGTATGTTCCAACCACCGAGCCGATTAGTCCCGCTATGGTAACTAACCAGCAAATAGATAACGGAATAACCCAATACTCCAGGTCGATTGCTGATGCTGCAATGAAGGCTCCTAACATTATGATATGAAGAAGATAGATAATCCACCCACCGTCCTCGAATGACCCGATGCCGTCTCGCATATTGAGTCGAAAATACAGAATGAAAAGGCATAGGAAAATTGAGCCGGTCAGCAGCTCGATAATAAAATAACGCAGCGAAATCGGTGACTTGCAATACCTGCACTTTCTGCCTAAAACCAGCCACGAAAGCAGCGGTATATTATCGTAAAAGCGAATATGCTTTCCACATGACGGGCAGGCCGAAGGGGGTGTTACAAGAGATTTATCACGCGGCAGACGGTATATGACGACATTTAAAAAGCTGCCAATACAACAACCGAACGCAAAGATAAATATAATCCAAATCCAGCCGGGTACCGCCACAGCGCCTCCTTTGCAAAGCAGTACAATATTACACACAATCTTTGTTATGTTTTTGTGCCCTTATGCTCTTTCTTGACTATTCCAGCCACTTTCGCCTGCAGTCCGAACAGCCGTATGAAGCCGGTTGCATCGGTGGGGTCATATTCGACGCCCATCTTAAAGCTTGCCAGGTCGGTCCGGTAAAGACTATATCGACTTTTGATGCCGGCCGGGCTGCACCGTCCCTTGAACAGTTTCAACTTAACTTCACCAGTAACATTCTGCTGGGTAGCGTTAACAAAAGCGTCGAGGACCTCACGTAACTGAGTAAACCACAGGCCGTAATAGACCAGTTCGGCATACTTTAAGGCGACCTGCTGTTTGTAATGCAGAGTCTCTCTGTCAAGCGTTACACTCTCTAAAGCATCGTGGGCCGCCATTAGAATTGTCCCTCCCGGCGTCTCATATACGCCCCGTGATTTTATCCCGACCAGTCGATTTTCAACCAAATCCGCTTGGCCGACGCCGTGTTTTCCACCCAGCTTGTTCAAAGTTTCTATCATTTTTACGCCGCTTGTCAATTTGCCGTTTAACTTTACAGGGATACCTTCGAGAAAACCGATAGTTACATACTCCGGCTTGTCGGGAGTTTTCGAAACGGGATTTGATATAACGAACAAATCGTCCTTTGGCTCGTTGGCCGGGTCTTCGAGGTCAGCCCCTTCGTGGCTGATATGCCAGAGGTTACGGTCGCGGGAGTAAATTTTCTTTTTTGTCTGCTCGATTGGGATTTTATGTTTTTTGGCATAATCGACCGCCGCCTCACGGGATGTCAGCTTAAATTTCTTGTCTTTCCAGGGAGCAATAATTTTTAGAGATGGGTCCAGTGCCATAAAGCTGATTTCGAAACGCGCCTGGTCGTTTCCCTTGCCTGTCGCCCCATGGGCTACTGCTTTTGCACCCTCGGCGTGCGCCACGTCAACCTGATGTTTTGCAATTAATGGCCGGGCTACGCTCGTCCCTAACAGGTATTCTTTTTCATAGACCGCCCCTGCTTTAAGCAGAGGCCATAAATAATGTTCAACGAACTCTTTGCGCAGATCTTTGACTATACATTTCGCCGCTCCGCTCGCCAGTGCTTTACGTTTAATACCGGCTAATTCATCCCCCTGCCCTAATTCGGCCGCAAACGCTATTACCTCATAGCCGTAAGTTTCCTTCAACCACGGCAGAATAACACTCGTATCCAGCCCCCCGCTGTACGCCAGTACTACCTTTTCTTTCTTCTTCGCCATTGTCTGTACCTTAAAATTTATTTCATTTAAAAACGGGATTATACAAAAGACTTGTTTCTAAAACAATGAAAAGCATTAAGAAATGAAGTATTTTAGAGAGAATAAAAAATGAGCTAATGTCAATTTATTAATCTTTAGCTTTTCAGGTGAGTTTATCACAAATAGTTCTTCTCATTAGTTCAGCGTTGCCGTCTGTATTGGTAAAGAGTTTGAATTGGGCTAAGCCCTGATTGACGAACATTGAAATGCCGTCTATCGTTGTAGCGCCAGCTTGTTTTGCCTGCTTTAAAAGCAGTGTCTCGGCGGGATTATAAACCGTATCGAATACTGCCATATTTTTTTTCAGGCACTCCTTAGGCACAGGTGTTGCATCGACTTTCGGATGCATTCCGATACTTGTGCAGTTTACAATTAATTTCATGTCGATATTCTTTAATTCATCTAATGAAGCAAAATCACAGTCAAATTCGGCGGCAAGCTTTTCGGCCTTTTTGACTGTGCGGTTGTAAATGAAAATATTGGCACCTGCGTCACTCAAGCCCGCCACTATCGCCCTCGCTACGCCTCCTGCGCCGACAATCGCGACCGGTATATCTTTGAGGTTGCTTCTGCTGATGCTTAGGGTCGAAGTCACCGCATCCAGGGCGGCTGAGTAATCGGTATTATAAGCGCTCAGTTTTCCGCCTTCGCTGATAACTAAGGTATTGACTGCGCCAATCTTCTCCGCTAACGGCTCAATAAATCCGCCGTTAGTTCTGACAAAATCCAGAGCACTTTGTTTGTGCGGGATTGTGACGCTGAATCCTCTAAAGCCGAGCCATTTTCTGGACAGTACATTATGCAGAAATGAGTCGAATTCCTGCTTTCCACCTTGCACTAATAACGGCAGGTATATTTTATTCAAACGCTTTTCCTCGAGGCAGGCATTATGAATCGCAGGACTCAGCGAATGCCCCACCGGGTTGGCTATCACGCCGAAAAGCTCTGTATCGGAATCAATAACATCGCAGCGGTACAGATTTTTGAACTGTTCGATTGTCAACTGCCCCGGCGCGGTTGCGCTTTGTTCGTCGATACTTGCAAAAGTTACGAATGCGCCCAGCTTTTTCGCAATAATTCTGCTGATAAGCCCCGCCTGCCCCATGCACCAGCAAATCCGTTCGCC
>JASFVS010000127.1:0-8250 GCA_050049715.1 Phycisphaerales bacterium | reverse complement strand
TGAAAAGGTCTGTTACACGCGATGCCCCGACGCCTACAAACATCTCTACAAAATCACTGCCGGATATGCTAAAGAATGGCACATCGGCCTGTCCCGCTATGGCTTTTGCGAGTAATGTTTTTCCGCAACCGGGAGGGCCTATCAGTAATACGCCGCGAGGGATACGGCCGCCGAGCCGTTGGAATTTCTTCGGATTTTTCAGGAATTCTATTATCTCGGCTACCTCATCTTTTGCCTCTTCAACGCCGGCGACGTCCTCGAAAGTGACTTTGACCCGGTCTTTTCCCTGCAGCCGGTGTCTGCTTCGTCCGAATGACATCAGCATTCCACCTGCTCCGCTGCGAAGGTTGCGTGCGAATAAAAAGTAGAACAGTCCTATCAATAGCACTAACGGAAATACCCACTGCATTAGGAAAATAAGCCAGATATGCTGCGCGGCGTATTCGTATTCTATACCGTTTTCGTCCAGCATTTTACCAAGTTGTTCACCCACTAATTCCTGTTTGTAATTTACAGTAAAGGAACCCGGTGACTTTTTGCCTCTGCCTGGGGCATCCTCCGTGAAATTGCCTGTGATTTCTGTATCGCCGATTTTAACGTCCTTGACATGTTTATTTTTCACGAGTTCTACAAACTGGTCCCAGCGGATTTCGTTGGCATTCTGCCACTGTTGCAGCGTCACCAGTACGATAAATATTACAATCGCAATTATCAGGTAACTGAACGGACCCCGCTTATAGCGAGGTAAAGGGGGTTTTTGTCCCGGTTTGTTTTGCTGTCCGCGTCGTGTCGGCATATTCGGCTTTGTGTTTTGTTTATCGTTCATAATCTCGTATTTCGTGATTAAATCATTGTTTCTACCATTTTGTTTCCATCAGTTCTACGATATTTCGAGCCAGATTGTTTGCTGCTAAACTCGATGCGTATTTAAAATCCTGCTGTTGGTATTCGGAGTAGCTTGCCGAGGCGCTAATCGGGACGTTTTCTATTATCAGCTCCCCGGTCTTTAAATTTTTCCACTTTACAATTGCACGAATTTTAAGCTCTTTTTCGAGAGTACGGCCGGTTTCGCGCTCGCTACTGAGAGCTAATTCCCCGATAGATGTTATTTGACCGCTCATTACTGTATCGGCACGGTCTGAATTGGAGACTATTTTATAAGGTGTTTCTGCTTCGATACGCTTGGACAAGGCGTCGGAGAGTTCGTATTCCACCCCTCTTCTAAAGGTTTGGTTGTCAAACATTTCCAGGCAGATACTGTCCACATCCTGCGGGAATAATGATTCGTTGGAGTAGCCGCTCATCTGTGTACATCCGCAAAGACAAAGACTAACGTGCACAAGAACATAAAAGCATAAGAACAAAAATGTCGTGGGATATGTGCGGCTATGATTGTTTTGAAGGATTTTGTTTTCCATTTTTTATTTGTCGACTCCTGTAAGCATTTCCTTTGCCATTTCAGCAGCTTTGGTAGTTGGCCAATCACTTATTACCATATTAAAGTAGAGATTGGCCGACTGTATGTTATCTGTTTTATAGTAATATTCGCCAATACTGAGTTGAGATTCGGCCAATTGCTCATCTATCTCTGTGAGTATCTCGTCAACTTCCATTTCTTCGGTATCTTTAGGGTATAATAACTTAAATTTTTCATAGCAGCTTTTTGCCATGCTCAGGTTCGATGTGTCGTAAAACGGCCTTTTATTTTCAGGGTAAAGGTTATAAGCGGCGTGTTTACATCGAGCCATACCGAGTAAGGCATCCCTACCGGTTTTTCCTCTTTGCCACTGTAAAGAAATCTCCCACCATTTGAGGTATGCCTGATTAAACTTTTTCCTTTTTTCGTAGTGTTCAGCTACTGCTAAAGCTGCTTTTAATCCGATTTGTGAATCAATGCCTGCCCGGTCGGTAATCTTTTCCATAATTTTAACGCCGTAGGCATATCCTTTTATCTTAACCACACGAAGGAACTGTCTTTTCTGGCCGCCTAAATAAGCTGTTGCTATTGCAAACTCTCTTTCCAAAATCTGGTCGCGAAAATCGTTGTCCGGATGTTCTGTAAGCAATTTCTCGTAGATTCTGTATGCCGTGACGAATTCTCCTCTTTCTTCATGTTTTTGGGCCAGGACAACAGCTGCTTCAATGCCGATAGATGTGTCACCGGCATGCTCGGTAATTCTCTTCATAATTTTTGCGCCGTCGGCGAATCCTGCGACTTTGAAGATACCGAGTACGGTTTTTTTCTGGCCGGCTAAAAAGGCGGTACCTATAGAAAATTGCCTGTCTAAGGCAGCCTGACGAAGTTTGCTCTGTGGGTATTTGGTGTACAGCTTGTCATAAGCGTCGGCGGCTTTTTTGAGCTTGCCTTCACAAAAGAGCATCTCGGCCTCGATGAAATCGTCCAGGTCGGATCCTGCAATTTCAGGAAAATCCTTTTTTAGATTATCGAATGCCTCGCGAGCGGCTTCGGATTGTCCGGAGTTGACAAGTTTCTTTGCTTCGACTACCGCCATCAGGAATTTGTCTTTTCCCTCGGTGGATACAGCCTGCCAGTCTTGGTCTTGCCCTAAACGCCAGGTATCCGCAGAGACGGCTGATAAGACCGACAGCACAACTACGATTGCCGGCATTGCCAATCTTATATTGTATTTCGTCATATCCAGGTCCCGCCAATTCTTTTCTTTTGCATTTCGGACGTTTTACCGTAACTTTCGGACATTATACTTGTTCTCGGGGCCAATGCAAACCCACACTTTAAAATATAATACATTCTGTTTTCCCTAATTATAACTGTAGGAGAGCTGGTATTTTGTGTTTTTGGTAGTTATACGTTTATAAGTTTATCGACCATATTTGTTGGAAGTTGAAGGAAGTTTAAAATGGATAAGGTTTTTCGGACAATTCCGATGATTATTGTCGTTTTTATTTTGGTTTGTCGGAGTAATGCGTCGGTTGATTTAGGTATTGGAGCCGGTGCTGTTCGGCGAATAACGATCGATGATTATGTGGATAAGATGAGGGCCGGCTGGGTTGGGCAAATGGCGGGTGTGGGATAGAGAGGCTGCTTTTATTGACAAAACGCTTCAGTTTTGGTAGGCTTAGACATTATAAATTTTGATAAGTACATCAAATCATTTTTCAGGGGAGAACGAAAATGTTGAATGATATGAATCGCCGGGAATTTTTCAAAAAGTCGCTCATTACTTCCGCTGCGGCTGCGTCGGCATTGAGCCTGGAGGAGAAAGCTTTGTTGGCGGCGATGAAGGGGGAGGGGAAAACGCAAACGAGCTCTATTAAGGGCTTGCAGATGGGCAGGATTGGTAATCTTAAAGTCAGTAGATTAATTACCGGCGGGAATCTTATCGGTGGATATGCGCACAGCAGAGATTTGACTTATGTTTCGGCTTTGTTAAAACACTATTTCACAGATGAAAAGATTTTTGAAACTCTCCAGTTGTGTGAGGAAAACGGAATCAATACTATTATTACCAACACTGAGTCAGTAAGAGTCCTTAGTAAGTACCGGAATGAAAGGGGTGGCGAGATTCAATGGCTGGCACAGTGCGTTGCGGATACGAATGACCTTGAAAGCGATGTGAAATATGCGATTGATAATGGAGCGGCGGGGGCTTTTTTGATTGGTAATATTTCAGATAACTGGGCCAGGCACGATAGGGTTGACCTGATTGGGAAAGTTGTCGATATTATTAAATCGAACGGGATAATCGGAGGTGTTGGTGGGCATAATCTCAAAGTTCCTATGTTATGTGAAAAAGCCGGGGTGAATGCCGATTTCTATATGAAGACCCATCACAGTACTAAATACTGGTCTAAGCGCAGGCAGGGGCAAGATAAAGATGTGATTGATAACTACGCAGTGGATAATTACTGGGATAAGGAGCCTGAGAAGACCGCCGAATTTATGAAGAAGGTGGAAAAGCCCTGGATTGCTTATAAAGTTATGGCGGCAGGGGCCATTCATCCTATGGATGGTTTTAAATATGCTTTTGAAAATGGGGCTGATTTTATTTGTGCGGGGATGTTCGACTTCCAGGTTAGGGAAGATGTTGTTATTGCAAGAGACATACTCAAAGAACTCAAAAATAGAAAGCGTCCGTGGAGAGCGTAAAAATTATAGTCTGGGGAGTGTCAGAAGATTCTTAGTTGTAGTTGTCACTACTTAACCTGACAGACACACCTTTTCCATCTGTAAGTTTTTATTCGGCATTTTTTTTAACTCTTTGAAGTGCCGGTAGTAATACCGCCGTTGAGATTGTCTATTATCATTGTAGCTCAAATCTTTGTGTAATACAATCTGTTAGCGATAAGAGGATATTTTTATCGATAAAGAATAGGCTTTTAAGCCTTGCTGTTCTTGACGGCGGATGGCCAATAGCATATAGTTATAGACCTTGTAGTTTAAGTATAGTATTTGGGTTATTTGGAGTTAATGTGTATGGCTAAAAAGAGTCAGTGTGAGAAGTGTACGGGGCTTTGTTGTCGGTATTTTGCTTTTCCGATTGATACGCCGGAGGATAAAGAAGATTACGATGATATAAGATGGTTTTTGTGCCATAAGGACGTAACTGTTTTTGTGGAGGACGGTGACTGGTATATTAATATTAATAATGTATGCAGACACTTGTCGGAAAAAGACCATCGGTGCCGGATTTACGATAAAAGGCCGCGTATTTGCAGAGGATACCGTCATTCGGACTGCGATTATGTTGAGGGCGAGTACGATTACGAGCTGCACTTTACCGACGATAAGCAGATGGAAGAGTATATAAAGATAAAATTCGAAAATAATGTGACCGAAAAACAAAAGGCAAAGAAAAAAGGCAGAAGAAGAAAGAAGAAGAAATGAAGATACCTCCTGTAAAAGGGACACGGGATTTTTATCCGCCGGATATGGCCGTGAGGAATTGGATAATCGACGGTTGGAAGAAGGTGTCTGTCCGTAACGGCTTTGAAGAGTATGATGGGCCGATTTTCGAATATCTGAAGATGTTTCAGATAAAGAGTGGCGACGAGATTGTCGAGCAGCTTTTCTCATTACAGGACAGGGGCGGAAGGGACTTGGCCTTAAGACCGGAAATGACACCGACGCTGGCACGAATGGTAAACCAGCGAATAAATTCACTGCCCAAGCCAATCAAGTGGTTTTCGGTGCCGAGATTGTTCCGGGCCGAGAAGCCGCAGAAAGGCCGGCTTCGCGAGTTCTTCCAGTGGAATATTGATATAATCGGGGTGGATGATGTACTGGCTGACGCCGAAGTGATATTTACTACGATTGATTATCTGAGGGAAAGAGGGCTTAGCGAAAGAGATGTTCGGATTAAGATTTCAAGCAGAAAGCTTTTAGCTTCTTCGCTTAAGAATATAGGCGTACCTGAAAATAAATTTGACTCATTATATACTTTGCTTGATAAGTATCGCAAAATACCAGAAGATACTTTTGAAAAAACACTTCTTGAACAGGTCCATGATTCAGAGATTACAAATAAAATTATGAAATTTATGGCCGACGATACTTTGGTTGGGTTGGTTGAGATGATTGGTAATAATCCAGATGTCGACGAAGCCATTCAGGAGCTTGTACATCTGAAGGAGTGGTTGATGCAAATGGGAGTGTGGCATTATTGTGACTTTGACCAGAGTATTGTTCGGGGCCTTGCGTATTATACGGGAATAGTATTTGAGGTTCATGCTGTTGGCAGCGAGCTTCGTGCTATATGCGGAGGTGGAAGATATGATAATCTTCTAAAAGATTTTGGCGGTCCGTCAATACCGGCTACGGGCATGGGTATGGGAGATTGTGTGCTTGAAATTCTTCTTAGGGAAAGAGGGCTGTTGGATAATCAATTGCAGGAAACTAAGTTAAAATATTTTGTCGCGTATGTAGATGAGAAATATAAAGATAAAGCTGTGGAAGTGACAACAAGGTTGCGTTCAAGAGCTTTTCTTGCGAATTTCAGTTATAAGGCGACTAAATTAGGAAAGCAACTTAAGCAGGCGTCGGACCAGAATGCCGAGAATTGTATAATAATTGGTGATGAGTTCAAATACAACAAGTTCACCGTCAAAGATATGTCAAGTGGCAAACAGGACCTTTGGGATGTTGATGAATATTTATCATCACTTCGCAGGGAGCGTTTAATCAAAAATATGCAGGATATAGGGAGGTCTGAAGATGAGATTTGTTAAATCAGTGCATGTGATTCTTATGATGTTGGTTTTATTTTGTTCGGCTTCGTATGGTGCGGAATTTACATTACCACCGATTGTTGTATCTCCGGAGGCTGATGCGGATGGCCGTGTGACATTTAGATTGCTTGCCCCTGATGCTAAGCGTGTAGGGGTGAATGTTCAGTTTATGCAGGGATTCCGGCCCATGACCAAAAGCGAAAATGGAGTGTGGAGTGTGACTTTGGGGCCTGCTGAGCCGGAGATTTATGAATACAATTTCGTAGTGGATGGCTTGCAGGTAGTTGACCCTTCTAATTCATGGCTTAAAGTGTGGCGAAGAAACTCAAGAAACCTGGTTGAAATACGCGGCAAAGAGCCGATGTTCTTTCAGGAGCAGGAGGTTCCTCACGGCACAGTGCACATGCACAAGTATCATTCGAATAGCCTTGGTGTAACTCGCGGACTTTATATCTATACGCCGCCCGATTATGAGACGAGTAAAAGTGCTGAATATCCCGTGCTTTATCTTTTTCACGGAATGGGTGACTGTGTTGATGCGTGGACTGTTGTTGGCCGTGCCAATGTGATAGTTGATAATCTGCTTGCCAAAAACAAAGCAAAGCCGTTGGTTATTGTTATGCCTTACGGTCATACACCCTCGACTCCTCCCGATGCGCGGAGCATAGGCGACTATAGAGCTTTTGAGAGAGACCTGATTAAAGATGTAATTCCATATGTTCAGGAACGCTATCGCGTGAGCGACAAGCGAAATGAACGGGCGGTAGCAGGACTTTCGATGGGTGGTGGCCAGTCACTAACTGTCGGGCTTGGAAATCCTGAGCTGTTTGGATGGGTGGGTGCTTTTAGTTCTGCCGTACCACGAACCCCACAGCTTGATGACCTGCTGACCAAACTGAAAAAGTCGAATGACAAGCTTAATCTATTGTGGATTGGCTGTGGCAGGAAAGATTTTCTTTTCCAGGTTAACCAGAAGTTCATCGAGCAATTAAAAGCTGAGAATATAGAATATATCGCCCGCATTACAGACGGCGGCCATGAATGGAGACTATGGCGGCGATATCTGAATGAACTTGTTCCGCTTTTATTCAAAGAAAAAAAGTGATATTTGAAGTTGAGTTGTCGTAATAGCCGGATATGAAGTTTCATGCAGCAGGTAGCGGCCGGGATTGAGTTGAGATGAAGGAATTTTCTCCCAATCATTACGAGCGTGCATTTGAAAACTGGTTGATTGATAATCGAATTCGGTACAATTTTATAGATGAGCACGAACAAGCCGCTTTTGCTGATTGCAAAGTCAAAAACTTCGATTTTTTAGTATATCCGTCCGAGGGGCGGAAAATAATCGCTGAGGTAAAGGGGAGGAAGTTTAAAGGCACAAGTTTAGAGAAGCTGACGGGCTTCGAATGCTGGGTGACGGCGGAGGATGTAGATGGCCTGACGAGATGGCGGCAGATTTTAGGGTCGGATTATCAGGCTGTATTTGTCTTTGTCTATAAGGTTGAGAACGTCGATGTAGATTTTGACGGCGTGGAAGTTTTTGAATTCAATGAGAACAGTTATATGTTCTTTATTGTTCAATTGGACGATTACCGTTCTTTTATGAAACGCCGGAGCCCGAAATGGCAGACTGTGACATTGCCTGCCGACAAGTTTCGAAAATGCGCCACGCAGATTAGGGGGCTTTTACTTTAAAGATTTTAGAATGGGCGCAGAGGAATCTTGCTGATACAATTCCTTGTTCCGGAAATAATGGGGATGAATTTTCAATATAATTGTTAGGGGTAACTGCAGATGGTCAGGAGTGTCGTATATTTTTTATTAGGGACGATTGTCTTAGCAGGGTGTGGTGTAAGTGTCCAGATGACCGATTGCGACTTGGGTGGCGAGTCTAAACAGGTCCTGCGGCATGTCGTACTGTTCAAGTTTAAGGATGGTACATCCAGTCAGCAGATAAGGGGTATCGAAAATGCTTTTTGTGCTTTACCCGGCAAAATTAATACGATAAGTGATTTCGAGTGGGGCACCGATGTGAGCGTGGAA
>JASFVS010000126.1:0-8292 GCA_050049715.1 Phycisphaerales bacterium | reverse complement strand
GCACCGAGTGCCATATTTATCGCGGATATTTCATCTTCAGCCTGCTCGGCAATTATCCCAAATTCTTTGGAGTGCTGGGCAAGAAATACCAGAACCCCGGTCGCCGGAGTCATAGGATATGAAGATATGAAATTGCAGCCACCCGCTATAGTACCAAGAGCTACGGCTTCGGTACCGCTTAGCAGAACCTGGTCTTTAACATGGTCGTCTTTACTGATTTGACATTTAATTTTGCCCGAACTAACCAAGTCACTGCCGAGTTTGTAACCGGTTTTGGCAGCTTCAATATTTTTCTGTATCACATCCTGAGATTTTCCGGCAAAAAACTTCTCTACGTAGTTAGTTACCATTTGCAGCTCAATACCAAACAAACTTACAATTGCAGCCGTGGCGACTATATTTGCATAAATTTTGTCACCGATTTCTAAAGCTGTTTCAGCAAACGGCATTTCAATAAATGTGCATTTGTCCGGGTTGATATCATCGCCGATAGTTGCCTTGTCGGCCAGAATGACAGTCTGCGTCGAAATCCTTTTTCGAAGGTGCTCGACAGCACCCTTGTCAAACGGAACAAGGATATCAATCCGGTCCACAACAGCATGGACAGGTTCTGAAGATACTCTTATTTCTGTAGAGTTCGTTCCGCCCCGAATACGCGACATATATTCCTTCGTCGCGAAGACGTTATAGCCAGCCAGCTTCAGGATGCGCGTCAAGAGAAATTCAACGGACTGGACGCCCATGCCGGCCTGACCACATAAGACGATAGATAAATCATCCTTTTTCTGGAGTGATAATTTTTTAGCCATAAGTTAACCCAACAATAAAAACAAGCTAATCAACGCTTATTAGATATGTTTTCAATATTCTTCCAAATGATTGAATTCAGCATTTTCAAGCCATGTATCAGGGCGAGAAACAAACTGAACTATGTTCTCCAGCAGGAAGTAATGTTTTTTCTCCTCTTCAGCGAATCTTAGGAAAAGGTCCTTTTGATATTCTTCCTCCACTTCATTCGCTTTTTCCCTGTAGAAATCTTCACTCTTCTTTTCAATATCCTGCGCTTTCTTGTAAAGAGCAACCTGTTCAACATTGAAATCAAATTTTTCGTCCGCCTCTTTTATCTGAACGAAAACGTTCTTTACATCGGCCAGGATTGTTGTTTCAGCCATCTGAGGCTCCACGGTTTTCATTTTCTCAATGGCGTTGTAGTGTTTAACCTCCTCATCAGCCAACATTGTTAATATACTCTTTAAGCCCTTGTTTTCACTTTGCTGCGCCAGTTGCCGATAGTAATTCTCCCCGTCTTTCTCCATCTGCATAGCATACTCAAATATGTCCATAATTTATATCCCTCAATAAATGTTTATTAATATCCCGTTGAAAATAATCTATCTAAAAACACCTAATGGCCAGGTACTTACCTTCTACCGCTCTTTCAGGCGAATTGTTCCTATACTTTATTAAACTTTTTCATATCCAGGTGCAAACAAAATCCTGCCAGAAATTAAAAAACCTCGACCCTGAGCTAATACGCGGATATTACATAGAAGAACTACCGGCAAATACGGAACTGTCTCCCCAAATAAACAATGAATCAAACATATTCTGTAATCCAAATTTTTTATTCGATATTGCCATGTTACTGAGAACTTAATTTACACCTGAGGCGTATTAAATTATGATATAACCTTCGGCTTTACAATGGAACTGGACTTTATTGCTGGAGAAAAAACTTGACTACTTCCCAAACAGAAAACCCACTATTGGCACCTCTAAAAGAAAACCTTCAAAGCGTTATTTACGGTAAAAGTGAATGTATCGATGTAATGATAGTCAGCCTGCTGGCTGGCGGGTCCGTATTGATTGAAGACGTGCCGGGTGTGGGTAAAACAACGCTGGCAAAAGCGCTGGCCAAGAGCATTGATGCGAAATTCCGGCGAGTGCAGTTCACACCCGACCTGTTACCTGCGGACATCTTAGGCTCTTCCATCTACAACCCGGTCAGTGGAGAGTTCAGGTTCGACCCCGGCCCTGTCTTTTGTAATATCCTTCTGGCGGATGAAATCAACCGCGCATCGCCCAGAACCCAGTCAGCATTGTTAGAGGCTATGAATGAGAACCAGGCAACGATTGAAGGCAAACGCTATCCTCTTTCCAGGCCGTTTATGGTGATTGCGACAGAGAATCCCATAGAATTCCATGGTACCTACCCTTTACCTGAAGCCCAATTAGACCGTTTCCTTATCCGGCTTTTTATGGGCTACCCGGCGGCCGAAGTTGAAGTCGATATTCTCAAGTCACACACTCTTGCCGAGCCGCTCGATAAAATACAGCCTGTCCTGAAACTCGAACAGGTATTACAGATTCAGCAGGAAGCAGCCAACATTCACGTCGATAACAGCATTCTGGAGTATATCGTCGAAATCGTTCATGCCACACGCAATGACAACCGTCTTCAACTCGGTATCAGCACGCGGGGAAGTCTAATGCTGTCCAGGGCGGCGCGGGCGCGTGCATATTTTCAAAAGCGAGATTTTGTGATTCCTGACGATGTGCTGTGGCTTGTCCCTTACGTATTGCCGCATCGTATCATTTTAACCAATAAAACTCGTCACAGCGGTACTACCGCCAGACAAATTGTCACAGATATCGTCAGCCGTATTAAAGTACCGGTTTGAACAGGCGGCCGCCACAATGAGGAGAACCAAAGGCAGATTATATTTCAACCTGACCGATGCCGGCAAGGTAATACTAAAAGGGACGGGCTTTGTTGCTTTAGCCGCTCTGATAATCCCTTCATTTGGTGTTCTTTCGGCTTTGATTTCAGTAGCGATAATCGCCCTGCTTATGGGATATGTTCTTCGGCCTAAAATTCAGGTGAGTGGTTATCTCCCCGACCGTATTATTGCAGGCCAGACTACGCAATTAAAATTCGTGATAAAAAATATCGCGCGCCTACCGGCCTATAATCTCTGTCTGAGATTCAACGCCCTGCCCAAAACAATTGAGCAAGTCGGAAACAATATGATTATTTCCCGGCTTGGGCCGGGCCAGACCGCTGAAGTGACTGTCTCGATACGTCCGAAGCGTCGTGGACACTATCAAATCAGGCAGCCGATTTGTTTATCAAGCTTTCCTTTTAATTTATTTAATTTCGGCATATCACAAGATAGAGAGGAGAACCTTATCGTTCTTCCGGCTTTCTACCAACTCCACATGCCGCAAAGACACCTTAGCCGGTATGTCGGTGCCAGCGGCATGAGATTTACCGGCCGTACAGGGGCATCCCTTCAATACGCAGGAAACCGTCCTTTTCAGCCGGGAGATTCCCCACGCAAAATTGACGCCCGCGCATGGGCACGCTTAGCCATGCCGGCCACCAAAGAATACCATGACGATTTCGATAAATACGTAGCTCTCGTATTGGATACCGGTGTACCTGAAATTCGCAGGCGGTCTAAATCTAACGAAATAAAGGAGCTTGAAGCCGCTATCTCTCTTTGTGCCTCTGTGGCTTTGACCATTCATAAAGAATGCCTTGTCGATATGCTTCTTGCAGGTCCGGATTTGCATAAGTTTGCCGCCCGGCCCAGAATGGTACGTCTGGACAAGATACACGAGATTCTGGCAGGTATTGAACCATCTAAAAGCTATTCGCTCGAGCAATCAACGCTAACGTTAACCGAGCACTTCTACGAGATATCCGAGGTCTTTTTTATTTTAAGGAGTTGGAACAAACCATACAGCAAGTTACTGGAATCAGCCTGCCAGGCCGGTTGCCACTGCACAGTTTTGATGATAGGTGAACCCCGTAAAATAAATACGGACAAATATAATCTTAACTGGACAGGTAACGTTCAGTTCATATCCGCTGATAATATATTAAAAGGTCAGATAAAACAATTGTGAAAACCCAAAAGACCATAGCTGTTATAATTTTGGTGACAAGCTCCATGCTGACAGCGCTTGTCTGCAGGGATATTGCATATCCTGCCATTCTTTGCATGCTGGGTCTTCTGGGTCTGCAGCGGCGGTTCACATGGAACATCAAGCCTGAAAAAAGAATTATAAAATCATTGCTCCTGCTTGTGCTGACCATTATGTTTGCACTCCATTATCGCTATACAAGCTTACCCCATCGCTTAGCTTATGCGGAAGCTGCGACTTTCGCATGGGAAACGATAGCACGTTATTTTCTGGCTTCGATGATACTCGTACTGTTCCTTGGGCCACCGGAACAACTACCGGCCTCACTGGGACTGTTTCATATTGCCATCACAATCTCGGCCGGACAAATCCTTCTACTTGAAGACATGGACTCTGTGTTTCGACTCTCAGAGCTGTTTTCTGTGATTCTGGTTGTGCTTTATGCGGCAACTTCATGCAAATCAATAGACAAGCTCATTCCGGAGTATATCAGACGTAAGTCCCTCTGGCTCGTCCTCGGCCTGACTCTGGTGGTTACTGCAAACTGCAGTTGGGTCATGAGCACAATACTGTATCGTCATGCAGAGCTCCTAAACTACCTGCCGGTGAGGCTCTGGAGGGGAAACATCGGAATAGAAAGGCCGACGGGTGGCGTTTCACACATGGGGTTCTCCAAAAGCGGTACATTGTCAAGTATATTAACGATTAAGGGAAATCAGGACTCAACACCGGTGTTAAGCATTACATGCGATAACAATCCGGGTTACATTAGAGCCAGAGCCTTTGATGTTTACCGCCAATCCCGATGGCTCGACCTGTCAAATCGAGAAGTACTCTTTCCAGAGCAAAGTCCGTTCAGAATGTATTTCGCAGGCAGAACAAATCATTTTCGTTTAAGTCACAGAAATTCATCCGAAACTGATTACATGATAATCCGACCTGAATTCCGGTTCTCCGATGTCATGTTCACACCACTGGGAACATTATCTCTTGGGGCACCCCTTAATTTATTGATGCGTGACGACGATGAAATTGTTTACGCAAAGAACATCGGAAGCGGTCAAAGTTATGGGATTGCATATACGAAATCAGCCCATCGAAAACCACCAAACAGAACACAAACCCGCCGGATGCTGAATGTTCCGACACAACTTGACCCACGTGTACGTCAACTGGCAAACAGGATCTTTGCAGAATGCAAAACAACATCCGAAAAAATCGCCGCCGTCATCGACTACTTCAAGAAAAATTACACCTACTCACTTGGGCTTAGCATTCCCCCGGGAAAGGACAAGCTGACCCATTTTCTATTAGAAGAATCCACAGGCTACTGCGAATACTTTGCCTCAGGGGCTGCAATTCTGCTTCGCATGGCCAACGTACCAACCCGATACGTTACCGGCTTTTTAGTCACTGAGAAAGACAGCCAGGATGAAATCTGGGTTGCGCGGAACATGGACGCCCACGCCTGGGTCGAAGCCTGGGACCAGGAACGAAACCAGTGGACCATTGTCGAAGCCACCGTTGGGGAGGATTTGACTGCGACGGCAACCACTGAACAATCGACGGATATGGAGGACATAGCCGGTGCTCTTCTTCGCCAACTCCGGCAGGCTTTTTATCAATATGGATTTTTTGGCGTGCTAAGCTGGTCGTATCAGACCTTTGGCTTTGTCGTCGGCGTGCTTTTACCAATAAGCCTCCTTAGTTGTATATTGTTTTTGGCCCTTTATAGATATAAAAAAAGGAAAAAATACAAAGGTCCGCAACAACTAAGAGCAACGAATCCGGCATTTATAAGCCTGCATAAGATGCTTAACAGAATGGACCGCAGGGTCAAAGCCGCAGGACAACGACGGCATCTTAACGAGACAATACATGCTTTCTCACAGCGTCTTCGGGCACAAGACCCAGGCGAGAGGCTTTGGACAAGGATATCGAACTGGTATCTCGAATACGCAAATATACGCTACTGCAGAAAAATCACTTCCAAACACTTGCAGCACTTGCATAAAATGGCTCAGGGACTGCGGGATTCTTTATAAGAAAAATTTCGACTATATTATCAACCCAGTATTAACCGAATAAAACCCTGTTATATAGGACCTGAACAAAAAATAAATTATTTGGCTGAACTTAATATACCCCCAAGGGGTATATTGAGTAAGTAAATATAAATTAAAAAGGATAATAGATGAAAACAAATCCAAGTCATAAGAATAATCTGACTGCATTAAGGCGAATCGAAGGGCAGGTTCGCGGCGTGCAGAAAATGATAGAAAATCGCAAGTACTGCATTGATATTCTGAACCAGATATACGCGATTAAAGGCGCCCTTGGCCGTGTAGAAGAAAAAATATTAAAAACACACTTTCAAAACTGTGTAACTGAGGCCGTGAAAGGAACATCCGAAAAAGAGAAACAACAAAAACTCGATGAAATCCTAAGATTAATACACCAGACACGCAGAGGATAAAATACTTTAACAAAAGTAAAATAAAGCGCTGTTCATTCGAACATTAGAATAGTAATATAATTCAAGTTTAAGGGGGCAGAGATATGAATAAGCAAATCCTTCTAATTACCGGATTAGCCACTCTTACCCTGATACCTTCACTTATGGCTTCACAGCAGCCAGGTGATTCTAACGATATACAAACACTCGAAGATTACCTTCGCTACGCCTCGCTCAATAATGCAGGGCTTAAAGCGAAATTTGAGCAATGGAAAGCCGCTCTTGAACAAGTGCCCCAGGCAAAGGCTTTAGACGACCCGAAATTCACATATAGTTATTATATAGAACAAGTCGAAACAAGAGTCGGCCCGCAACAGCACCAATTCGGCATAATGCAGGTCTTTCCATGGTTCGGTAAAATCCAGGCAAGAACGGATGCGGCCAGCGCAAAAGCAAATGCGGCAAAAGAAAAATATGAAGCCGCGAAGCTGAAACTTTTTTGGCAGGTAAAAGACGCGTATGCAGAATATGTGTACTTAGCCGAGGCAATAAATATAGCAAAACAAAATCTGGAACTACTGAAACATTTCGAAGAGGTCGCCAGGACCAAATACATAACAGCTACTGCAACTCACCCGGATATAATCCGTGCACAAATAGAATTAGTAAAGTATGAGGACGTTTTAAAAAGCTTGGAACAGTTGCGAGAACCAAGAGTCGCAAAACTGAACGCGGTGCTTAACAGGCCAACTACCGCAGAATTGCCCTGGCCTGAAAAACAAACCTTTCAGCAAACAAACATTGACAAGATTCAATTAATAAAAATGTTAAAAGAGAACAATCCCGAGCTGGCCGGTCTGAGCTGGGAAATTCAGGCCGCAAGAGACAGGGTCGATTTGGCAAAGAAGAAATTTTATCCTGACATCGGGGTGGGAGTAAACTGGATTCAAACCGGTAGCGCTATCGGCTCGGGCGTAAGTGACAGCGGCAAAGACCCTGTGCTTTTGACATTTTCAATGAACCTGCCTTTATGGCAAAACAGCTACAAGGCTGCGGAGCGGCGAGCGAAAGCAGAAAAGTTAAAAATAGCCCAGCAAAAACTGGACACCGAAAATAATCTTTTAGCAAGAGCAATGCAGGTGTTGTATGATTTCGAAGACAGTAAAAGAAAAATGAATCTATACGGCGATGCCCTGGTAGAAAAAGCCCAAGAGCTTCTCCATGCATCGGAAGCTGCGTATAAGACAGGTTCGATAGATTTCCTGAGTCTTATAGACGCCCAGCAAATGCTGCTAAAATACAGATTAGAATATGAGCGGGCTTTAACAAATAATCAACAGAAACAAGCTGAGCTCGAAATGCTCATCGGAGCGGAATTGTCACGGTAATAAAATTTTTATCAAATGCAAATTGAAAGAAAGTGCAAAACAAGTTCCTACTAAAATAGTATGAAATAGAAAGATTATAAGGTGTCAGAAATGGAAAGGTCGATACTTAAGAAATTATTCAACCAAGCTGGTATAAAAGTAATATTAATTATCATCGTGGCTTTTGTTCTCGGATATTTGATAAGAGGTCTGCAAGTTTCTTCACAGCCAATGACAGAGCACAATCAGGTTTCCGATTCAGATATGAACCAGCAGCAGTGGTGGACCTGTTCTATGCACCCTCAGATTCGCCAGCCTAAGCCGGGTAAATGCCCGATTTGCCTTATGGATTTGATACCGGTAGGAGGTCATGATGAACAAGCCGGGGCAAGGGAAATATCTTTCTCAAAAGAGGCTTTGAAACTCATGGAGGTCCAAACCACACCCGTAGAGCGCAAATTCGTAGAGGCTGAAATCCGAATGGTCGGCAAGGTCGATTATGATGAGACCAGATTGAAACATATTACAGCGTGGGTACCA
>JASFVS010000125.1:0-8299 GCA_050049715.1 Phycisphaerales bacterium | reverse complement strand
GATTTGTTCTAAATACGAGATACGAGTTATGGGTATTCGAGTTTATAAACCAACAAGTGCCGGTCGAAGGAACAGTTCGGTCAATGACTACGCTGAATTGACCACCGACAAACCGGAAAAGTCACTTTGTAAGCGGATTAAGAAGACCGGCGGAAGAAACCACCATGGTGTAACTACCAGCCGGTTTAGAGGTGGAGGGGCAAGAAGGATTTACCGTATTATCGATTTTAAACGCAATAAGGATGGTGTTCCTGCGAAGGTGGCCACTATTGAATACGATCCCAACAGGAATTGTTTTATTTCTCTGCTACACTACGCCGACGGCGAAAAAAGATATATATTAGCTCCTTTAGGTATCAAAGCTGGTGACCGAGTGGAAAGCGGCCAGGTATGTGAGCCTAAAGCTGGTAATGCGATGCCGCTGTCTGTAATTCCCGCCGGTATGGAGATTCATAACATTGAAATGAGAGCCGGGCAGGGTGGAAAATTAGTAAGGGGTGCCGGTAGTGCTGCAAGGATTGTGGCGAAGGAAGGTGATTGGGTTACTATAATTTTACCGAGTGGTGAGATGCGGATGATTCGCAAGGAATGCCGGGCTACAATTGGCAGACTTAGTAATCCTGACCATCAAAATGTGCGTATCGGAAAAGCAGGACGAAAACGTCATATGGGTCGTAGGCCCCATGTAAGGGGAAAGGCGATGAATCCTGTTGCTCACCCAATGGGTGGTGGTGAAGGCAGGGCAAATGGCGGACGACATCCCTGTTCTCCTACTGGCGTGCCTGCAAAAGGGGGCAAGACCAGAAATCCACGGAATCCAAGTAATAAGAGGATTATTCGAAGACGTAAAAGTAAAAGGCAAAAACAGTTAAATATATGATTTGGCATTATGATAATGCATGAGATATGAGAAATGGGAAGATCTCTTAAAAAAGGACCATACGTTGATGATAAACTGTTTGCTAAGGTTGGCAAACAGAATGAGTCAGGCTCTCGTGAACCGATTAAGACCTGGGCGAGAAGATGTACGATAGTTCCGGAATTCGTCGGTTTTACATTTCTGGTTCACAATGGCAAGATGTTTCATAAAGTTTTTGTTACTGAGGATATGGTGGGGCATAAGTTGGGTGAATTTTCGCCGACTCGGACATTTAAAGGGCATTCGAGTAAGAAGATAAAGTAATATGCTTGAATCGCTCTTCGTGATTTAAAATGTGAGATTGTTATGCTAAGTGCTGAGAAATTAAATGAGCTTTGTCGGGAACGTCAGGTAGGTATTGAAGAATTAGCCAGTCGACTTGCCGGGCCGAGATTCGATAAGGACAAGGCGGTTCAGGTTGTTAAGAACTGGCAAAGAGGCCTGTTTAAACCCGAACCTCGTGCTGATGATATTAGCCGTTTGGCGTCGGCTTTTTCTGTTGAGGTAAATGATTTAACTGATTGGCGTTCATCTTATCGTTATGCTCCGATTTCGGCTCGTAAAGCCAGATTGGTTACACAGTTGATAGTTGGCCGAAGGGTTCAGGATGCGATGGACACCCTGAAGTTTACGAGAAAGCGCGCTGCAGAAATGATAGACAAGGTTTTAAAAAGTGCCGTCGCGGATGCCGACGAGCAACAAGCAGATGTTGATAATCTTTATGTGAGTTCGGCTCGCGTGGATGATGCAGGAGTTCGTATCGGAACAAAAAGGTGGATGCCGAAAGACAGAGGCAGAGCGCATTCTATTCGCAAAAAGGCTTGTCATATACATATAGTAGTGACACAAGTGTAAAGCACAATACGAGATATAAGATTATGGGTCAGAAAGTATCGCCAATAGGTTTTAGAACGGGAATAACACTTGGCTGGAAGAGTACCTGGTTTGCTCCAAAGGCTAATTACGGTGATTTTCTTGTCGAGGACCAGAAAATTCGCCGGTATGTCGATAGGAGATTTAACCGTAGTATGCCCAAAGGTGCAGTGTCAAAGACGGAAATAATACGGACGCGCAACGAGGTTAAGGTAACACTGCACAGTGCTCGACCGGGTGTGGTGATTGGCCCAAGAGGTGGAGAAGTAGATAAATTAAGGGAAGAGCTTGAGGACATAACAGGTAGAAAAATAAGCGTTAACGTTATTGAGGTAAAGGAGCCTGATCTGGATGCCACTTTAGTGGCTGAAGCAATTGCCGAACAATTGAGTAAGCGAGCATCATTCAGGCGTACAATGAAGCAGCATTGTGAATCAGCAATGAATGCTGGTGCTAAGGGTGTTAAGATTATCTGCTCAGGACGACTGGCAGGCTCTGAGATGGCAAGGAAGGAGACGCAAAAGCTTGGTAGTATCCCGTTGCATACTCTTGATGCAAATGTAGATTATGCTGTAGCAACTTCAAGGACGACTTATGGAACAATTGGTGTTAAAGCCTGGATTTATAAAGGCAAATTTGGTGAAGAAATAGTCCAAAGTCACCATCGTCGGAGACGTCGGCCGACAAAGCGTGTTAGCCCGTCAATGAGGACTGGCGGTGGCGGTGTTGCTAAAACTGAGCCATTACAAGATAGCAGTAAGACTGCTACTCCTAAGGTAGCTGCTCCATCGACGGAGCCCGAAAATCAACCTGGGGATAAATAGGCAAATTAAAAAACCAATTGATTCGCGAAATACTATTTAGGTACAGTTTTTACAAGGTTTAGAAAAAATGGCAATGATGCCGAAAAGAGTTAAGTTTCGTAAAAGCCAACGCGGCAAAATGAAGGGCAATGCGTCGAGAAGTAATTTTGTGGCGTTTGGTGAATACGGTTTACAGGCTTTGGAAACCAGCTGGATAACTGCAAGGAACATTGAGGCCGGCCGAGTTGCGGCGACGCATTTTTTGCATCGTGAAGGAAAGGTTTATATAAGGATATTTCCGCATAAGCCGGTGAGTTCCAAACCGCTGGAAACTCGAATGGGTAAGGGTAAAGGTGAACCGGAGTTTTGGGTTGCGAGAGTCAGACCCGGGCAGGTTTGCTTTGAAATCGGTGGAGTGGATGAAGATGTAGCAAAACAGGCGCTGCTTAGGGTGGCTCATAAGATGCCCATTCGATGCAGGTTTGTGAAGCGAAGACATTCATTGTAAAAGGACGTTTCAGATGAAGGCGCAGCATTACAGAGAAATGAGCCATGATGAACTTGAAGATAAACTTGGAGAACTTGAGAGGCATCTGTTTGATTTGCGTTCTCAGGCGGTTACGGAAAAGTTGGAAAACTCCAAGGCTGTAATTAACGTTAGGCGTGATATTGCCAGGATTAAAACCATAATGCGTCAGGGCAGATAATATTTTATTTGCAGTTGGAAATCCAAGATGCAGGAAAGAAAATTAAAAATTTTAACCGGTGTGGTGGTAAGCAATAGTGGTGACAAAAGCATCAAAGTTAATATTGACTTCAAGGTGAAGCATCCTAAGTACGGCAAATATGTCAGGCGTAGGACGAAAATTGGTGTTCATGATGAACACAATCAAACCGGCGTTGGTGATGTTGTTGAAATTGCTGAATGCAGACCTCACAGCAAAACGAAGAGTTGGCGTCTTGTCAAGGTTGTTAAAAAAGCGGTTAAAGTGTGAATTGAGAAAATAATAATGATTCAGCAGGAAACAATGTTGGACATAGCCGACAATTCAGGTGTCAAGTCGGCATTATGCATTAAGGTTTTAGGAAGAGGTGGGTCTCGTGGTAAAATGACCCGACCTGTCGCGGGTGTCGGGGATGTGATATGTGTTGCAATTAAAAAATCATTGCCGAACTGCCAGTTGGATGACAAGAAGGTACATAAGTGTGTTATTATTCGTACGAAAAGCCCGGTTAAGCGAACCGATGGCAGTTATGTGAGGTTCGATAGTAATGCTGCAGTGATGATTGATGGTGACGGTAATCCGATAGGGACAAGGATTTTTGGTGCAGTAGCTCGCGAGCTTCGCGAGAAAAATTATATGAAAATTATTTCGTTGGCAAGTGAGGTAGTATAGAGAATACACGCAAAAGAGGTAAAAAAGATATTTAGACTTTGCATTTTAGTTTTCGTTTTTGTGTTTTGATTTTTAGGTTTTTTATGGCTTTGCATGTAAAAAAAGGTGATATGGTTGAAATTATAGCTGGTGACCACAAAGGCGCTACCGGCAGAGTTCTGCGTGTAATACCTGAAAAGAAGAGTGTAGTAGTTCAAGGTCATAATATAGCAAAAAAACATGTTCGGCCTTCGCGCAAGAATCCACAGGGAGGCCGAGTTAATGTTGAACAACCAATACATATAAGTAACGTTTTGCCGGTAAATCCGAAAAGTTCACGAGGTAGCAGGGTCCGTTATCAAACCGGCAAGGATGGCGCTAAAAAACGCCTTGCTGCAGATGGCACCGAAATCGGTGTTGTTAGGAAGACAAAATAGTTTATTGGTGGTTTTTTACCGGTTAAACGGTAAGAGATTTGAGATGGCACGATTAAAAGATTTATATAAATCAAAGGTAATTCCGGAGCTTGTAAAAGAATTCGGTTATAAAAATCTTATGGCTGTACCTAAGATGGAAAAGGTTGTCATATCTATGGGTATAGGCAGAGCAACACAGGATAAGAAATTTTTAGAGTTGGCCAAGAAAGATTTAACGATGATTGCAGGCCAAATGCCGATGGTTTGTAAAGCTAAAAAGAGTGTCTCTAATTTCAAGGTTCGTGAGGGGATGGAAACGGGTTTGAAGGTAACGGTACGCGGTGTAAGAATGTACGAATTCATGGACAGGTTAATCAGTCTTGCAATTCCGAGGGTAAGAGACTTTCGAGGTCTTAACTCGAACAGTTTTGACGGAAGAGGTAATTACTCGATGGGTTTAGCCGAGCAGAGTGTTTTTCCGGAAATAAATCCGGCAAAGATAGAATTTCAACAGGGAATGAACATAACTTTTGTAACTACAGCGAAAACTGATGAAGAAGCAAGAAAATTGCTTCAGCTTTTTGGTATGCCTTTTAAAACATAAATTTGCAAAGTGTTAGTGTATGGGGCTTACATATAAGATATAAAAAATTGGAGCGTGTAAATGTCAACTAAAGCATTGGAGAACAAAGCAGAAAAGAAACAAAAGTTTCGAGTCAGACAATATACACGTTGTCAGCTTTGCGGCAGGTCAAAGGCGGTCTATCGCAAATTTAAAATTTGCCGGATATGTTTTAGACAGTTAGCAAATGAAGGAAAAATACCGGGAGTTAAAAAAGCAAGCTGGTAAATTGTAAGTTAAGTCATAAAAGGGCTCCAAAACAAGAGGCATAAAATTATGAGTTTAAGTGATCCAATAGCTGATATGCTGACAAGAATTCGCAATGCAGCGCGCATAAACAGAGACCAGGTTAATATTAAGGCATCGAATATTTGTGAGGGTATAGCGGCTGTTTTGAAGCAAGAAGGTTACATTGAAGATTTTGACCGTATAGACGACAGCAAACAGGGAATACTAAGGATTATGTTAAAGTATGACCAGGAAGGCCGTTCTATTATTCACGAAATAACAAGGACAAGTAAACCCGGTTGCAGGATTTATTCGTCTGTTGACGAATTGCCTCGTGTTCTGGCCGGTATGGGTATAGCAATCGTTTCAACAAGTAAAGGTGTAATGAGTGATAAAAGCTGCCGCGAGGCAAAAGTCGGCGGCGAAGTGCTTTGTACGGTTAACTGATGAGTCGAATTGGAAAAAAACCTATTGAAATTCCTAAAGGTGTTAAGGCCGAGCAAAAAGGTCGGTCTATCAAGGTGTCGGGCCCGCTTGGTGAATTGCAGATGGACTGTCACCCGAGGATAAAAGTAAAGATTGACGATAAGGAAGGAAAGATATTAATCGAGAATAAACGCCCCGATAATCGTCAGAACAAACAATTGCATGGCACGATGCGGGCTTTAATTGCCAATATGGTTACTGGTGTAAGTAAAGGTTTCGAGAAGAAAATAGAAATATATGGCACGGGCTATAATGTCAAAGAGCAGGGTGGAAAACTAGTGTTTCAAGTTGGTTTTTGCCATCCTGTAGAACGAGTAATGCCGAAAGGTATAAAAGTAAAGATTGATGTTGGTGCTACCAGGGGTAACGAAGTACCTGCGAAGTTCACTCTTTCCGGGATAGACAAATGCTTGCTTGGACAGTTCGCCGCAGACATTCGTAAAATAAGACCTCCGGAACCATATAAAGGAAAAGGTATCCGTTATGCTGACGAAAGTGTGCGTCGCAAGGTAGGCAAAGCATTTGCTTCGGGAGCGGGATAATTGGAATTAAGTTTTTATGAAGACTGACACTATAAAAAAAGCGACACTGAGACGTAAATATCACGTACGGAAAAAAGTTTTTGGAGTACCTGATAGGCCACGGTTATCGGTGTTTCGCTCGAACAGGCATATTTACGCCCAGGTTATAGATGATATCGCAGGAGCGACACTTGCCTCGGCAAGTACAAGAACAAAAGGATTTCAGGACAAAGTGGGTAATGCTGGCAATAAAAAAGCTGCTGAAGTAGTAGGTGAAGCAATTGCAAAACAGGCGCTTAGTGTCGGGATTAAGTGCGTTTGTTTTGATAGAAATCGATATAAGTTTCATGGTAGAGTCAGGAAGCTTGCCGAAGCGGCGAGAAAAGCCGGATTGGTATTTTAATACAATACTCAAAACTGAAAAATTTGGAGAAAAAATTGGCATTAGAACCTGTTAAACTTTCGGACCAGGAAGAAAAGCCGTTGGAAGATACGGTAGTGAAAATATTCCGCTGCGCCAAGGTTGTTAAGGGCGGCCGGCGTTTCAGCTTTGCTGCATTGGTAGTTGTTGGTGACCGGGCGGGTACAGTTGGTGTCGGATATGGCAAAGCTAATGAAGTTCCGCAAGCAGTCGAGAAAAGTATAAAAGATGCTAAGAAATCATTGCATAAAATAAATTTAGTTGGCCGAACTATCCCACACTCTGTAAATGGGAAATACCGAGCTACGAAGATAGCGCTGGTGCCGGCTAGTCCCGGTACGGGAGTTATCGCGGGTTCCAGTGCTCGCGCGGTGCTCGAATATGCCGGTGTGCAGGATGTTCTTACGAAAGTTTATGGAAGTACTTCTGCAAAAAATGTTGTCAAAGCTACCTTGGACGGATTATTGAAATTACGTAACAAGGAAATAGTTGAATCTCTTCGTGGTGTAACGATTAACACTTAATGGTTGCTAATTAACGACTGGGTGACTTGAATGTTGAATCATGAAATAACTACTGTCGCAGGTAAGAATAAACGCCGCCGCCGCGTTGGCAGAGGCACGGGCAGTGGACATGGTAAAACCTGTGGCCGAGGACATAAAGGTGGTGGCAGCAGGGCAGGCTCGACCTCTGTTTCATTATACGAAGGTGGGCAGATGCCTTTGTTTAGACGATTACCTAAACGTGGGTTTAGTAATTATCGATTTGCGACTCGTTGTGAAATTGTAAATGTTTCTCAGCTGGAGAGGTTTGAGGATGGCGCTGATGTTGGTTTGAAGCAATTATCAGATGCCGGGCTTATTGACAGTATGAAAAGTAGAATCAAAATTCTCGGCAATGGAGACCTGACTAAAAAACTGCAGGTGACAGCTCACAGATTCAGTAAGACGGCAGAGCATAAGATTGTTGCTTCCGGTGGTAAAGCGAAAATGATTTAATTATTGTGCGCATATTCTATTGCAGAAGTAAATATGAAATTGGCATATACGCATCAGAAAGGTAAGTAAGGAATACGGAGTAGGAAATAATGCTTGGAACAGTATTTAACATATTCAGGATCCCGGACCTCCGTAATAAGATTCTTTTTACGCTGGCGCTGCTAATCATATACAGAGTTGGTTTTCATATCCCTGTTCCCGGCTTTGACCAGGAGAAAATATCCGCAATAACTGATTCGAGAGGGTCGGAAAGCCCTATCGGCAGAGCTGCTGAATATATGCAGATGTTTACCGGCGGCAGGCTGGATAAGAGCAGCCTGTTTGGCTTGGGAATTATGCCATATATTACTTCATCGATTATTCTTATGTTGTTGGGTGAGGTTATTCCTGCTTTAAAGAAGCTCCGCCAGGAAGGTCAAACCGGACATAAAAAGATACAGGAATACACACGTTACCTGACTGTGCTGATATGTATTGTTCAGTCGGTGATGTTTATGAAATTGTTAGGGGGACAGCAAGGACTGGCTTATGCGGGTATGTACCGTCAGGCTATGATAATGGGTATTGTTGGCATGACGGCTGGCACCGTGTTTTTAATGTGGCTTGGCGAGCAGATAGACGAGTACGGAATAGGCA
>JASFVS010000123.1:0-8395 GCA_050049715.1 Phycisphaerales bacterium | reverse complement strand
TTGTTCTGCAAAACAAGAAAATAGCTGCTTATCACCTTATATTTACTAATAACATATAAACTATTGTTCTGTCAAGTAAAAAATAATTGACAAATGGGATGTCCGATGAACATCGTATCCCCCTTCGTAAGATAAGATGTATGACTCCATCGAGCTACAAGCAGCTTAAGAAGATTGATAATATCACAACAGGAAAACGCGTAGCTGGGCCACAAGTACGCGCTTTACGTACGAGCTTTCTTTTTACGTAAGCCTTAAATCAATTTAATAAATGCTAGAGCTAAATGAGTTAAATAGAGAATTAGTGAATTAGAGATTAGTGAATATTTATTGAAGGTGCTGCCGGAGGCTCCATCTCGTCTAAAGCCGAGTAAACGCTCCGTCAAAAAGACATGCCGGATCTTCGATTTCGCTGCGCTACAACTGAGATGGGTCAATAACGCAGGCACGAAGTGGCGTAGTGATTAGAATCAGTGTGAACCGGAGGCAGCACAGTTAAATTGTGTGTCAAATGTAATTTCGTAAGCCAGATGTCTCCCATTCGGCTGCGCACCTTGGGCACAAGCTCAGGGCAGGCTCTCTCGCTCGACATGACAAGAAAATGGATTCCGCATCAAGTGCGCAATGACAATTTTATAATCCGTCAAACAGGGCCGGATTCCTCGGCAAGCTTGGAATGACTTATGAATGCCAAGTGGAATTAATCCGGAAAAGCCGGTATAAATATGCTTTTATACTTTATACATAGCCGATATAATTAAGAAAGTTAGACAAGCCGCGGGATAAAAGAAGGACAGTATGAAATAATGCAAGGCATTATGAAAATTGAAAGGAGTCGGCCATGAACGTCAAATCCAAATTATTATTGTCGTTTCTGCTGGTTGGTACCCTGTTTGTCTTCTGCCAGCAATCCTGTTACGGTATGGACAGGGTACGCCGGGAACAACAACAGATTACGAAAGAATACGAACAGATTAAGGCCCAGCCGGAAGAAGCACGTCATATTCAAAGAAGAATACTGGAAAACACAACTAAACCACTCAGGATGCCCGCAGAGCGGCTTAGCCAACCTTTTAGAAGAATCAGTGAAAGAACAAATGAATTACTGGCCAAAGGGCAAATCAAACCCGATGAAATAGCAGTTTTAAGAATGGATTTAAACGAAGCGGCGGCGAATGTCAGCTCTGAAAGTGAACGGGCGGAACTCGAGAAAATGGGCGAGAGACTCGATATCGTACAATCAGTCGCCAAGCTTAAAGAGAAAGAACGAAAGCTAAGTGAAATAGTGGAAAAGTCACAGAAAAATTTCGAACAGCTCGGTGAACAAGAAGAAAAAGCCAATTTATGGAAGGACATTTTCTCAGGCGGATTTACCGTTTCGTTTATCGCAAACCTGTTAGCTCTGCTCGGGTTCGTGACAAAAATGCCGAGTGCGAAGCTAGAAAGACAATTAAAAGAGCTGCTTATTATCGAAAAGAAGGCCAAGCTCGAACAGGACGGCGTTGACTTTAGAAAGTATACATAAAAATCCAGGGCAAATACCAATCTTAATCGTCGTCGCAGGCCATTTTCACTTCTTCGGCGATAATCTTTATGCCAGCAGAGACGGTTTCTGCATACTGAGAATAGTTCACGCGGATACATTCGTTCTTATGCGACCATTGCTGTTTTATACCCGGGAAAAAATAATGGCCGGGGACAATTAGAACCCCTCTTTCTTTAAGCCTTTGATAAAGCTTTTCGTCTGTTATGGGCAGTTCGGGAAACCACAGCCACAAGAAGAATGCGCCTTCTGGCTTGTGGACGTGGAAATTTATGCCATCAAATTCTTTGTATATATGCTCCAAGGCGACCTGTGCTTTTTCCCGATAAAAAGGCTTGATAATGTCACGGCTTAGTTTGATAATCTCTCTACTCCTGACTAAATCCGTTGCAATAGCCGCACCCATACCAGATGGGGCAAGACTCATAACAGCGTTCACCTTCGAGACCATATCTATAACTTCTTCGTTGGCGATAACAATCCCCGTTCGTACGGAGGGCAGGCCGAGCTTGGAAAGACTCATGCAGAAAATCATGTGCCGGTTCCAGGTGGGTTTGGCTTCGGCAAAGATAATATCCGGAAAAGGTTTGCCGTAAGCGTTGTCAATAATTAAAGGGATATTATTAATCTTTGCAAGCTCGCTGAGCTGCTCGATTTCGGCATCGGTCAAAACATTGCCCGAAGGATTGGTGGGTCTTGACACGCAAATCGCGCCGATTTGTTCTGTAATATTAAGCCTGTCAAAATCGACATGATATTTGAAGATATGAGAGTCTATGTGCTTAATCTCAGGCTTAACAGCTATGAATAAATCGTCCACCAGGCCGACATCGCAATAGCCGATATATTCGGGGGCGAGCGGGAACATAATCTTTTTGATAATCCCGCCTTCGAAAGCGCCTGCGAAAATATTGAAAAGAATGAAAAAGGCCGTCTGGCTGCCATTGGTAAGAGCGATGTTCTTCGGCTCTATGTTCCAGCCGAGTTCATCTTTGAGCAGAGTCGTTATTGCCTCGATAAATTCCTTATTGCCGACGGGCGGGTCATAATTTCCTATTACCTGCTCAAATTCAGCCCCGTTGTGTAGAAGCTTTTCCATACTGTCTCTAAAGTATTTCTGGACATTCGGAATATGGGCGGGATTACCGCCGCCAAGCATTAACATATCACGGCTTTGCGAAAAAGCATCGCCCAGGTCTTCCATAAGCCGGCCGATACCCGATGTAGTTGCAATCTTTTTACCAAATTTCGATACTTGCATTATTTTCTATACCTTAAAAGGAACACGCGGAGTCAGAAAGTAGAGCCATTCAGCTATTGTATTCAATTTGAGAATAGCTGAAGCCGCCCTGCCGTAAAGCTCCAACTGGCCGCGATAAAACCCGGCTCGTTCGTTAACCTGATTAGCCATTACATTGTCTGTTTTAAAATCTATAACGACCAAACCTTCCGGCGTACGAACCAGCATGTCAATTATACCCTGAACAACGATTACTTCGCCGCTCGTCGCCCGTGGTTCGTGAATCGAATCAGGAAACTCGGAGGCGGGTAGGGCAAAAGTAAAGGGCCATTCGCGTAAAACTGAATTGTCCTTATCTAAAACCATCTGACCCAATTCGTGCTCAAAGAAAGACAATATTGATTCGGTATCGATACATTCCGCAACACGAGCGGTCAGTAAGTTGTCAGCTATAAGTTTTTCTTTTATCTTATCAACCGCCCTTTCGGCGACAGGCTCGGCTAAATCAAGCCGAGATATTAAAAGATGCGTGGCCGTACCTATAAGCCGTGGTTCAACAGGTTTGGCTAAAGCCGGTTCTGCTTCTGCAAGCACTTTTGGTTGTCGGTTCAACGCACGGGAATAATCGAATTTCACGTATTCATCATTAAAGTGGGTCAATTGAGTTACCGACCTTTTCGCGGGTAAAATATAAACATCGCCTAAAGGATATCGCCAGCCCAACGACTTTTTTATCTGTGGAAGCAGTTTCGAATCCGCCTTTTTCGAGCGCTTCTTTTTCGAGGCCGAAGGGGTTCGAGTTAACTTATTAGACCTAAGGCCGACAACGAAATCGGACAGTTTTTGCAAATCAGAGCGGCTGTAAACTCGCAGGTTAAATAAATTATCGTCGGGAGCCTTTTCTGCAAGGCCGGTCTCAAATGCAACGTGTAAATTCTTCTGTTCGCTTAGGCCGTAAAGAATCCATTCCAAAGGACAGTGGCAGGAGCGAAGCTCCCAGTCCGGGACAGGTTCGGCGCCGAAGAAAAAGCCATTCGATATAATCCGGCGGCAATTGGTCTGCTTTTGCGATGCGGTTAAAATAAGACGCTCTCTCGCACGTGTAGTCGCAACGTAAAGGATACGCATTTCTTCAGCCAAGATTGTCGAGAGTTTTTGTTCTGCGATGACTTCGTGTGCCAAAGAATTTAGTTTGCTGTTCGACTTATGGTCGATAACCTGCAGACCTAACGTATAGTCGGTATCGGTAAGAATATCTGCATGGATGTCACTTTTGTTAAACTGGCTTTCCAGCTCGGCTAAAAAGACGACCGGAAATTCAAGCCCTTTGCTTTTATGCACGCTTAAGATTCGAACGGCATTACCGGCAGATGTCTGAGGCTCGGCGGGAGCCCAGTCCTGGCCGGTTTCCTGAAGCTTTTCAATGAACTCAACAAAACGTTTAAGTGAAGGTATGCCCGCGCTGCTGACGAACTCCTCAAACTGAATTGCCCGGTCGTGGAGTTTCAGGAGATTGGCTTTGCGTGCCCGGCCGTTCGGCAAAGCCGAAACGAAAGATAAATAGCCGGTCTCGCGATAGACCCACCAGATTAAATCGGCCAGATGCCCGCGTCTGGCGATAGTCCGCCACCATTTAATACGTTCGACTACTCTTTTAAGCTTAATAATTAATTTTTCGTCCGTACCCGCATTACAATATTGAAGCACACAGCCATAATAATTTCTGCATTTCGGATTTTCTTTGCCGGATATTTTTATTTTTGCCAGCTCGGTGTCGTTAATTTTGAAAAATGGACTTCGCAATACGGCGGCCAGCTCAATGTCACGCTGAGGATTGTCCAGCACTTTTAGCAAGGCCGTCATATCGCTGATTTCCGTCGCCTGAAAATAACCCGCCGTGGCCTGGCAACTTACGGGTATGCCCGCCAACCCGAAGACTTCGACATAATCATTCGCCTTTTTAGCCAACGAACGCATCAGGACCACGATGTCGCCATATTGGACATCCCGCACCGTATCGCGTTGTTTATCATATATTTGAAATTCAGGCTTGCCCGTGCCAGCCCCTACCATTTGTTTGATACGTTCGGCAATCATGGCCGCCTGACGCTGGCGAGATGTAACTATATCAGTATTTTCCTCCTCAGCCGCCATCTCGTTCTTTCCATCCTGCGAATTATCGTCAGTGTCGGCCTCGTCAAGTAAGTGAAACTCAACAACAGGCTCATTGGCGTCTGAAGATTGGTCATCAGATTCGTCTTTAAGGGCCGGTCTTAATCTGGCCGACTCATCGTAGTCAATCTTCGTGAAAGAAAACGTCATTATCCGCGAAAATATTCTGTTTACAAAATCGAGAATTCCGGCAGTCGAGCGAAAATTAACGTTGAGGTCAACACGTAAGCCGGTCAGCGTCTTTTCCGGGTCGGATGAAGCCTGTTTTAATTGGTTTAGAAAAATATCCGGCTGTGCGCCGCGGAAGGCATAAATGCTTTGTTTTACGTCGCCGACCTGAAGTATATTACCGCCGGGGCTGAGCATTCGCAGTATCCGCTGCTGAACGGAATTAATATCCTGATATTCATCAACAAAAATGTACTTGTATCTTTCCCGGAGCATCAAAGCCGTATCAGACGGCTCCGGCTCACCTTCGAGAGAATCCTCTTTTGTCAAAAGTTCCAGTGCTTTATGTTCGAGGTCGGCGAAATCCAGACAATTGAGCGTCCGCTTGGCCTGGCTATATAATCCGTCGAATTCTTTAACAAGCTCAATGAGCACTCCCGTTTGCAATCCGACCGAGTCACTGAGATTATCAATATAATCTGTATCCAGGACAGCAAGGTTACAAAGCTTGTCGAAAGATTTTTTAGCATTTTCGGCGGTGCTTTTAATAATTTCAGCAACCGGGCCGGACAAGCCTCTCGGTTTGTATCCAAATCTCGATGGCTTTTGGTAATTTTTTATCTGTTCGCTGAATTTCCCCCAATTACCCGAACCTATAAGCTCTACATATTCAGTTACAGGTTCGACAAAAGTCTCTTTCCACTTTGTCGCCCAGCTGCCGCCGACATTCTCACTTTCGTAAAGCCGTATGGCATAACTAATCTGAGAAAGAATACGCTGCAACTTATCTTTTACAATTTGTCTTTGTTTTTCACCAAGAGCGGTTGCAAAAGTATTAACTTGGTCGGCAAGCTGCGTTGCCCTTTCGTACCAGTTCTGCCGTGAAATCACGCCATCTAAAAAATCACTGATATGTATTACCTCGGCAAGAAAACCGTCGCCTGTACGAAGGTCCCGCCGATATAAAAGCTGTTCGAAATCCTTCTGAAGGTTATTTTTCTGCCAAGCAAGGTCAATGGTTTTTTCGAGAACTTCCGCTTTAAGCAGTTTCTGCTCGTCGCCGTCGATAACACGAAAAGTGGGGTCCAGACCGAGTTTATAAAAATATTCCGTGATAAGTCTTTTGCAAAATGAATGTATCGTGCTGATATCGGCGCCCTGAAGCATTATAAGCTGGTAACGAAGCCGATTGTCCGGCTTTTGTTCAAACGCTTCCTTCAATTGTTGTGCAATTCTTGCACGCATCTGCTCGGCGGCGGCCTCGGTAAAAGTCAACACGAGAATATTCCTGACATCGGGACATAAGGACTTGTCGGAGACGATATTGACGCACCGGCCGGAAAGCGTAGCGGTTTTACCAGTCCCGGCTGAAGCCGTGACAAGAACGTCACTACCAAGAGCCTTTATGACCTGCTGCTGCTGGTCCGTCCATTTAATCTTCTTCTCAGCCATTAACCTCACCTATTTTTTCGAGGACCTCTGATTTGCCAAGCGTCGCTAAAAAGTTGTAGTCGTTTATCTGCCAATCAAACCGGCAAACAGACTTATACTCACAATAGCTGCAAGGCGACTGCCCTTTCAAACGATATGGTCTGACATAAATCTCACCAGCCACAATATTCTCCGCTATCTGAATTATCTTATCCTCGGTAAACTTCAGCACCTTTTCAAAATCATCAGGTTTTAATGCCCCCCTGTTGTTGTAAAGGCCGTAAGGCTGGCCGTCCTTAGTGACATAAAAATTATAATATTTGCTATCCTTCGAAGCCCTGCCGTCTAACTGTTCGGCATATCGTCCGTTAAATATCCCTTTAGCTTTATAATTGAAACTGTCATTTTCTTTCGGCAGTTCACCAAGCGTAGTGGTCTTAAGGCTTACTTCGACAGGCATATAAAATGCACCGGCAACGCTTTTTACTTTCGAGGGCGGTGTACTGCGCACAGCCAACATATAAATCGGAAGCTGCATATTTATCCCATAGTAAAACTTCGACCAGTCGAACGAAGTCCCTCTGCGTTTATAATCAAAAATCAATCCGACCTTTTCATCTTCGATATCCGCAATATCCAGTCTATCGATTTTGCCATTCAAAGATAGTATGCGGTCATCAGAAAGCGCAAGCTCGTACTTTCCGATAGTTGCGGTCTCTTCTTTAAGCCGGCCAAATGAAACTTCCGAAAACTTTGGTCTAAAACTCCCGGCACCGGCCATTTGTGAAATTGCCAAAACGCAATCTTGGATATTTCCAACGGCGGAATTAATAATATAGGCGTTATGAGGTGAATGTTTGCTGAAGTTTATCAAAAAAGGACTTGCCTGAATGACAATTTTTACCTGCTCGTGTAGAATGTTCAACAGCTCCTCGCCATCAATCGTCACAAAATCTTTACCCTGCTCGTTAAGCTTCTTTAACAAGGCATCCAGAACACTATGGTAAAACAGGCCTAAATCCAGAGGCTCAATCTTAAACTCTTTTCGCTTCTCCAGCTCCAATATATACCTTGCAAAATATCTATATGGACATTCTGCAAAAGTGCTCAGTCTTGTCGCCGAACTTTGTATTTGCCGGCCGAAAAGCTCCTTAAATAAACTCTCATCCAACTGCACATTATTGTCATAATCTATCGCAGAAACAATACTCTGTCCCAACCCTGCAAGCTTCTCATCGGAACAAATATCGTTTAATAATTCTTCCAAGTGACTTTTATCAGCATTGTACTCAAAAGCATCTCTGCCAAGTCTGCTGCATAGTAAATCCGAAAGCTCAGTTTCGTCATAAATCTTTTCGAGGTCGATTTGCCCACCTGCGGTTGATTCCTCGCTGAGATTTTCAAACAACGATTCCAGATTGTCTATAAACTGTGAGCGAGGCACTTCGCCGCCCTTATCATCGACCGAAGGATACGTAACACACAGAAATTCGGATGGACGGGTAAAAGCAATGTAGGTCAAATACTGGCGCTCGGCGAGTGTCTGGCTCGATGCCGGGGCCAATTGAAAATTCGCCGATTCGGCGGCAATACGGTCATCATCGGTCAATATGCTGCCAGAACTGACAGGTACCGGAAACTGTCTTTGTGTAACACCTATTAAAAAGGCAGCTTTCAAATCAGGATGGCGGCTGCGCTCGATAGAGCCGACAAGAACCTGGTCTAAAGTCGGTGGAATAAAAGCCAGAGCCAACTGTGAAAAAGCGGAATTGATAATCGCAAAATAATCTTCGGCCTTCATAGCCTGGCCGGTAAAAACCTCAGCAAGCTCATCAAAGATA
>JASFVS010000122.1:0-8409 GCA_050049715.1 Phycisphaerales bacterium | reverse complement strand
CTACAGAGGCACAACATTCCTGCAATATCAAACTGAAAACGACCCGAATTTTACGATAATCAGCAGCAATAATCCTCTTCCAAGGCTATTAGTCGTAACAATCGATGAAATAGCTGCGCCACCCGAAGATACTGATTCCTGGGTCGTGCTGAACCACAATGCCGAAAAGTACGAGTCAATGTTCATTAGAGTCAACAACGTTTATGTTCAAGGTACCGGCTATGGAAAAGCATTCGACAACTATCTGCTGACAAGCAATGACGACCCCAACCTTGGCTTCTGGGCGTCCGACTACATAAACAATGACAAAGACAGAGACCTGATTTATCACCCACTTGTAGAAATAGACCAAAACTTCTGCGGTGTAGCCGGCATCCTTGAACAATATGAGGGAGAGTCGGAAGGTATCCGCTACGATTATTATCAACTGCTTACGACCGCCGAAGAAAACTTCGTCATTGAACAGATAGCTGATTTAGACGGGGATTGCGACGTGGATTTTGCCGACTTTAGTATTTTCGTTGAACATTGGCTTGAAGGAAGGTAAGAGCTATAATATAAGTTTAACATAACAAAAAACGGTTATATTTAAGGAAAAACACAAATGAAAAAAGAATATATTTTCGGAGTGTTGTTTTTCGGCGGCCTATGGGGTACTTCGGAGGCGATTTTGGGAGGTGCTCTTTACAGTGCAAAGATACCTTATTCATCGGTTCCCCTTACTATCGTAGGCTTTATCATAATGACTATAGCAAGGGTGTATTTCCCGCAGACAGGAACAGCAACTTTTGTCGCCGCCGGCGCGATGTTATATAAATTTCTCAACGTCCCATTTTTTGCCTGTCATCTTTTGGGTATCCTTATGACAGGACTTTGTTATGACTTGTTTTTTAGCGTACTCAGGATAAAAAACTCGTCACTCTCTGCGGCGGCAGCTACCTACTCAAGCTATGCATTATTCGGCCTGATGATTACCTATGTTTTTCAATACGAACACTGGGTGCAAATGGGATTCTCAGGCGTGCTGCGACACACCGGAATCAGCGGCAGCATGGCTGCTTTAGGATGCGCGGTCTTTGTGCCGATATGGCTTTATATTTCCGAACGACTTAGAGCAAATCGCATCAAACCATTTAATCTGCGGTTGCAATTAGTCCCAAGCGGTGTTTTGGCGGTCACTATCGGATTATGGATTTTCGGCGTAGCGGCATTTATTTTCTAAAATATCTGCTAAACGCCGTCAAAACCAAGGATATGACCAATGGCATCAATGCGAAACAGATTTATTTTATGGACAGGTCCGAAACACTGTGGTAAGACAACCAGCGCTGAAAAACTCATACGAATCGCCCAAGCCGAAGGATTTAAAGTTGCAGGATTACTGGAGCCTTCCTCATACGATAACGGCGAACTGATCGGATTTGATGTTCTTGATGTACGAAACCAAACGCGCGTATCTCTGGCAAGACGTATCAGCAAAAGCAAAGCCGGCCCGTTCGATTTTCTTACAGCCGGCCTAAAATTCGGCAATAATGTCCTAAACTCAGAAGATACAAAATCCGCTGACCTTGTCATTATCGATGAATTCGGACCACTCGAACTGGAAAGACGAGGATGGCGTAAGAATATAGATTCATTATTGGCATCAAGCAACGCCATAATATTAATTATCATCCGCAAGGAATTAGCAGGTACAGTTAAACAGTTATATATTAATGTCCCCTGCCGAGAGCTTGCGGCAAACAAAGAAAGCTCCGTAGATGAAGTTATCTCCATGCTTAAAACGCGCCTCCGTCACACTAAGGAATAAAATGTTCAAACTCGATGGAATGTTAATGATTGGTTCGGCCGGAACTAACGTTGGTAAAACCGAGCTGGCTTGCGCGCTTCTAAAAAAATTTAGTAAAAGCCATAATATAACGGGAATCAAAGTTACGACAATAAAAGAAAAAGACGGGCAATGTCCCCGTGGAGGAGAAGGTTGCGGGGTCTGCTCCTCACTGGAAGGGGTCTATTGCATTACAGAAGAAACTAACAGTAAAACAGGCAAAGATACTGCAAGGCTACTGGCAGCCGGAGCAAACAAAGTGTTCTGGCTGCGAGTTCTAAGAGAGCACCTTTCGGAAGGCACAACCGCCCTGCTGAATTTAATCGGCCCTGACGTTGTCTCGATTTGTGAATCGAACTCACTGCGGCAGGTGGTCGAACCCGGGCTTTTCCTGATGGCCAGAAACAACAACCTAAAAACATGGAAGAGTTCGGCGCAAGAGGTACAAAAATACGCCGACAGTATTGTTTCTTCGAATGGAGAAAGTTTTAACTTCGATCTCGACAGGATAAAGCTTACAGACAACAGATGGATAATACAAAATAAAGCTACATTGATAATTATGGCAGGCGGCGGCAGCAGCAGAATGGGTACTGATAAAAGCATGTTGCCGATTAAGAACCAGTCTATGATAGAGGGAATATGTTCCCGGCTTGATGGATGCTTTGACCAGATACTCATAAGTGCAAATGAGTCCGACAAGTACGCTTTTCTGGGCCATGACGTTGTCCTGGACAAAATACAGGGGCAGGGACCTCTGATGGGTATAGCCTCGTCCCTGGAAGTTTCAGCCAATGAACTTAATTTTATAATTGCCTGTGACATTCCTAATATAAATATAACTTGTGTCAACAGAATGCTCAATGAAGCCGTCGAAAGCCGGGTGGATATAGTTGTTCCAACTACTGGCGAAGGAAAAAATGAGCCGCTCTTTGCCGTCTATAGTAAAAGTTCGCTCAAAACTATAAATGATGTTCTTTCATCTGGAAAACGCAAAATATCAAATATATTCAATTTGTGTAACGTTAAGTATTTCGAACTGGAAGATACAGACCAGCTTATTAATCTTAATACGATGGCGGAATTTGAAGAATTTCAAAGAAAACTCACAGACTAAACCTGATTAAAGATAAGAAATACAATGCCTCACGAAGGTCTTTGGGAACAACTCGAAAAACTCGACTGCAAAAAAACAGCCAAGCAAGCAAAGTGCCAATTTATCGACAATCCCAAGCGTTATATCGTTACTATGTTAAACTCTGATTATTCCGTCAATCTCTCAGACAGAAACATTTTTTTGCTTGGAAATGATTCTCCAGAAAAGCCGGCCAGCTTTCTTGAACAGCTTTGCATTCTTGCCTACTTGATAAATGCTCAGAATTTACCGTTAACCGGCAAACTCGTCGGAGCAAGAACCTTGCCCGGAGGACAGTTCTTCTTCCGTGGCTTGCACCGCCTCCCCACCAAAAAATTAGAGAAGGCTTTTGGTAGCCTTCCTGAAAACGTATATCAAATATTAGACCAGTTCGACGCACGGAAACGTAAATTTGGTGACGCATCCATCCAATTATATGTATTGCCACGAGTGCCGCTGACTATAGTGATTTGGCGCCAATGCGAGGAATTTGGAGCCAGAGCATCAATACTTTTCGACCAAACCGCAGCTTCTCAGTTACCATTAGACGCTCTGTTAACGGCGGTGAATCTAACCGTAGAATCATTAATCAAAGCCGCAACCCAAAACAGTTAAATAATAAGCAAACAATCAATAAACAGCTAATTACTCACCTATCAACCACTCATCCACAAATATTATCGGATAAAAGCTTGACAGTTTTTCACAAAGTTGTTAGGTTTTGATACTATATTATTCATCGAACCTGTTTTCCCAGATGCTGGAGTTCAAAAGACCGACAAAAAAACCTTTTGTATATCTGTAATGCAGGGAGCAAAAATAGCAATTGGTGGTAAAGGGGGCGTAGGAAAAACCACAGTTTGTGCAATCTGGGCCCAGTTATTCGTCGAAAGCGGATTTGAAGTTTTGGTAATCGACGCAGACCCGGATACTAATCTTGCGTCAGCTTTTGGTATAGATTCACAGCAACACCCTCAGCCACTTATTAAGATGAAAGAACTTATAGCTGAGCGTACCGGAACCGCCAAAGATGCTGTAGGTGCGTACTTTAAGCTTAATCCTAAAGTCAACGACCTTCCAGAAAAATACGCACTCAACGTTAACGGCTTAAAACTGCTGGTCTTAGGAGCAATTACGCAGGGCGGAGCAGGCTGTGCCTGCCCTGAAGGTGCTTTCCTGAAGGCGTTGTTAACTTATACCATTTTACAACGAGGAGAATTAGTTCTTGTTGATTTAGCCGCTGGCGTTGAATTTTTGGGCAGAGCAAGTGTACAAAACATCGACGCCCTTATACTAATTATTGAGCCGGGAGGCAGAAGTATCGAAACTGCGAATAATATGGCTACAATGGCTAAAGAATTAGGGATCGGATTTGCCGGAGCAATTGCCAACAAAATTACAGAACCAAAACAAATAGACATAATTAAATCTCAATTGAAAGATGTTGTTTTATTGGGAAATCTACCTTATAGCCGGTCTTTGCAGGAAGCAGACTTAAAACGCACTTCCGTCTTTGGGGTAGATTCTGAAATTACAGAACACCTCAAACAAGCAAGGAATCATTTGATAGAGCTCATTTCAGAATCTCCCCCAAAGGTAAACGAACAAGAATTGACAATGTAAGGTATTTCCATTATGTAGAAATATTTACGTCATCGGAATGCGGGTGTTAAATTCTATGATTAGAAATTTTTATAGAATAAAAAAGTAATATTGATAAATCGGCAAGCAACTAAGAATGAACTAACAGACTTCATTTTCACGTGGGCAGGCTAAGGAACTCATGGCAAGTGACTTTTTTTGTTAGTTTTGGAGATTAAGATGGGTAAAACCATAATAGTGGATATTGAAAAATGCCTGGCTTGCAAAAGTTGCGAGATAGCTTGTGCAATAGCACATTCCAAATCTAAAATTCTTGAAGAAGCGATAGAGGAACAGCCAACGCCACAAACAAGGGTGGCAGTCGAGGCAGCAGGAGAACTTGCTGTACCACTTCAATGCAGGCATTGCGAGGATGCGCCGTGTATTTCGGTTTGTCCGACGCAAGCGATACATCGACACGAAGCTGACGGGCCTGTATTGATAGAACAAGACAAGTGTATCGGCTGCAAATTTTGCCTTATGGCTTGCCCGTTTGGAGTTATTGATGTTTCCACCGACGGCAAAATTATAATCAAGTGCGACCTTTGCATTGAGCGAACCAAGGCGAGTCAGGAACCAGCCTGCGTCGAGGCCTGTCCCACAGGAGCATTGAAACTCGCTGATGAAAAGGATTTGGTAGCACACAAACGGCAGCTGGCGGCTCAGGAATTTGCCTCATCAGCTCAGAAAAATAAAGAAAAGCAAAAAGAGAATACCCAATGATCACCGTAACCGTATGTGTAGGCAGTTCATGCCACATCAAAGGTGCCCGGGAAATGATAAGTCGCTTCAATGACTTTCTAATTAAAGAGGGCATAGTGGACAAGGTCGAGTTAAAGGGGTCATTCTGTATGGAACACTGCGGTGAGGGGATTAACTGGCAGATTAATGATGAAATTTTCAGCAGCCCGAGCATAGAAGATGGGGCTGAAACATTCCAAAAAAAAGTATTGGGGCTTCTTAAGGAAACACCTGAGCAGCCTACCGAGAACCCCGGTTAGTGGAGAATTTATTGTGGAACTTTCCAAAGGTCAGGTAACTGCACATACCAGCGCTATATTACAACACACACCCAACGGGGTTCTTCTGGTGGACAAAAAAACACACATCCGTTTCGTAAATCCGGCCTTTAAAACTATGTTTCGATGTAAAGATGATGAGCTTTTAGGCCAATCGGCCAAGAAATTTGTTCACTCAGACTGCTTCGAACGTGCCATCGCCGCGGGCGGTTCACTCATGGTCAAAGAAAGTATTCCCGAACACGAGGTTAGCTACCGCGTGGGCATTTTTCCTATCGAAGGCAAAGACCTCTACTGCGGCATCTTTATCGATATCTCCGAAGAGGAAAAAGCCAGAAAAAACTTTATTGACCTGAGGGCGCAAACACTAAAACGGGCACAGGAAGTAATTTCACGACAAATGCAAACAGCACAGGAAATAGCGAGACTTTTGGGTGAAACAACAGCAGAGACCAAGGTACTTCTAATGAAACTTATGTCCTTATACGAGGAAGAAAGTAAACGATGAGGATATTTTACGAGTGGGGTATCAAACAAATTCAAAAACACGGGGAAGAACTCTGCGGAGATAATGTAGCTGTCGCTCGTCACGCCGATTATATCACGCTTGCGCTTTCCGATGGTCTCGGAAGTGGGGTCAAAGCCAACATACTGTCTATCCTGACTACGCGAATCGTTATGCATTTGATGGAGAATGAGCTGCCCCTGAGTGAGGTGGTGGAGACATTGGGTAAGACACTGCCTGTATGCGACGTTCGAAAACTCGCTTACAGCACCTTTGCAATCGCGCAATTCTTTCGCGACGGACACACAAGGGTAGTTGAGTTCGACACCCCCCCGTTTATTCTGCTACGAGGACGAAAATTTGTTTCTGTGCCCTACGAGGAGCGCCAAATTGAGAGAAAGACCATTCGTGAATCAGAACTACAACTAAAAAGAGGAGATTGGATTATCTTTGTTTCCGATGGCGTGGTAAACGCCGGTATAGGAGGGCTTTATCCCCTCGGATGGGGCTTGGAGCAAATCACAAGCTTCCTTCAGGAACACTCCCACCCAGACCTTTCCGCGCAGGAATTCGCCAATAAGCTTGCCCAAGCCGTTTGTGACCTGTACTGCAACAGACCGGGTGATGATGTAAGCGTGGCCATCGTAAAGGCCCGACACAAACTTGTGGCTACTATACTTACAGGACCGCCCGTAGATAGGAGCGCCGACGAAGAAATCGTAACGAAGTTCAGACAAAGAAACGGCTTTCTGGCGGTTTGTGGGGGAACCACAGCAAAAATTGTCGCTCATTATATGGGCGGCAAGCCATTAGAAGTTGACCTGGCTACTGCAAAGCCCGATGTACCCCCACTGGCTACAGTAGAAGGCGTTGATCTGACAACTGAGGGGATTCTAACCCTCACCAAGGCCAATTACCTTCTGCATTCAGGCGCCGATAAAGAAACAGTAAAATTCGATGTGGATGGGTCCTCGGCCTTGGTCCGTTTGTGCCTGGATGTCGACCACATCCACTTCATGGTAGGCCTAAGTGTGAATCCGGCCCATCAAAATCCGGACTTGCCCCGACAATTAGGTATGAAACTGGCCGTTGTGAGGGAGATTGCCGAGGAACTCCGGAAAAGAGGTAAGGAAGTAACGATTGAGACTATTTAGCCACCGTTCAGGCAAAACAAGAAAACTTTACGTTTTAAACAAATGAAAAGTACATTATCAGGAAACTAAGTCCAGTACATACTTTAATATTGATATTAATAATCAACAACGATAGGAAACAGCAAATATGTCCCAGGACAAGGAGCTTATAGAACAGATAATTGAACGTTATGACGAAGACACCGGAATGCTTATACCTATGATGCAGGACTTACAATCCGAATGTGGCTATTTGCCGACAGAACACCTGCGATATTTGGGAGAGCGGTTAAAAGTGCCAATGAGCCGTCTGTTTGCTGTGGCGACATTTTATTCATCTTTTCGCCTTGCACCGAAGGGGGCACACGAAGTTACCCTATGTATGGGTACGGTATGTTACCTGAAGGGAGCACCCGGCATTTCAGAGGCTATCTGTCGAGAATTCCATGTTGAGCCTGGCGGTACAACGCGCGACCGCTTATTCAGTTTTAACGCCGTAAACTGTGTAGGCGCATGTGCCCTTGCGCCGGTTATGGTAGTGGACGGAAAATACTATGATGGTGTTAACCCAGAATCAGCACTTGAAATTCTGCATGATCTTCAGCCTGCCGAAGAATCCACAGAGACCGACGCAAAGGAGGCTGTAACGTGATTAAAGCTTCCACAAAATTCATTAGTGCTAACGATATCGAACGTTTTGTGCAGGCGCTTCATAGCCGTGCTGACCAAGCATCCAAAGTGGTGAGGGTCTGCATCGGAACAGGTTGCGCCGCCAAGGGTTCACGCAGGATTTATGAACTCTTCTGTGAGGCCGCTAATAGGTCCGGCCAGGACGTTCGAATTGAAGCAAAGTGTGTCGGCTGCCACGGATTCTGTGAACGCGGACCGATTGTCGTAGTTGAGCCCGGAGAAATCTTTTACCAACAGGTCGAAGAGCCTGATGTAGCTGAAATCTTCCGCGAAACTGTACTCGGAGGGAAAATAGTTCAGAGACTGTTATACGAGGACCATAACACGGGGAAAAAGGCCGAGAGAGCGGAAGAAATAGCTTTTTACAAGGTTCAGAAACGCATCGTTTTGACCGGTAACGGCCGGTTCGACCCTACCCAAATTTCCGACTACATAGCAGAAGGAGGATACAGCGCTCT
>JASFVS010000121.1:0-8415 GCA_050049715.1 Phycisphaerales bacterium | reverse complement strand
TTCCAGTTCGACTATTACCTCAGCATAAGATCTGACCTTTTCTTCCGCTTCGGCCCTGGCTTTATCCTGAGCTTGAATTCTTGCCTGTAACTCTCCATAGGCCCTTGCTTTCTCTTCTAATTCAATTCTCACTTCCTGCTCAGACCTGACCCTTGCCTGGGCTTCTGCTCTAATTCTTTCTTCAGCCTCGTCTTTAGCTTTTATCTGGGCGTCTGCTCTGGCTTCAGCCTTTGCCCTTTCCTGTGCTTCCATCGCCGCTTTTTCTTCCGCCTTGAGTCTTGCCTGTGTTTCCGCCTTTAATTGCTCCTCCGCTTTGATTCTCGCCTGTACTTCCATCTCCCTCTGCTGCTCAGACTTTTCTATGGCTTTTATGTAGCCTCTTCTTTCGGCCTTTGCCTTTATTTTAGCAGCGGCCTTCGCTTCAGCTTTAGTTATTTTCTCCGCTTTCGCAGTATTTATTACTTTTATCTCTGCTTCGAGGCTGGCTCTTTTCTCGGTTTCCGCTTTTAGCTGATTCTCGACCCTTTGCTTTTCCTGCATTTCTGCTTTTAATCTTTCTTCTCTATCATTCCTTATTCGGGTTTCCTCTTCGAGTTTTTTCTCTATCTCGGTTATTTTCTGGGCATAGGAGCTCGCTTTCTCTTCCACCTCAAACCTGGCTCGCTTTTCGACGGCTGCAATTTCCTGAGCTTCAATTTTGGCTCTTTCCTCCGCCTGGACTCTGACCTGTAATTCTTCGTAGAGCTTTTCTTTCTGTTGAATCTCAGCTCTCGCTTGCTCCTCAGCATGGGCTCTGGCCTGAGCTTCCGCCATAGCTTTTTCTTCGGCCTGGATACGTGCTTTCTCTTCGGCTTCTATTTTAGCACGTAGCTCACCATAGGTCCGCGCCTTGTCTTCAAGCTCCGCCCTGATTTCCTGCTCAGCTTTGTTTCTCGCTTGTGCTTCGGCTCTGGCCGCCTCCTGAGCCTCAACTTTAGCTTTCGTTTGCTCATCCGCTCTGGTTTGTGCCTTGGCTCTTTCCTGTGCCTCAGCTTCGGCTTTCTCCTCAGCTCTTCGTCTTGCCTGTATTTCAGCTTCTAATCTTTCTTCAAGCCCTTTTCTATCATGTATTTGTGCCTGAAGCTTTCTTTCTGTTTCAGCTATCGTTTCGATATAGGATTTTGCTTTTTCCTCCACTTCAGATTTCATTTGTCTTTCAGCTCTGAATTTCTCTTCGGCTTCTCTTATAGTCCTTTCCTGGGCCTGGCTTCTGGCAAGTAATTCTCCGTAAATTCTTGCTTTTTCCTCCAGCTCATTTCTCATCTTCTGCTCAATATCGGCTCTAGCACGGGCTTCGGCTCTGGCCGTCTCCTGAGCTTCGATTTTAGCTTTCTCCTGCTCTTCGGCTCTGGCCTGAGCTTTTGCCTTCTCCTGTGCTTCGAAAGCCGCCTTCTCCTCGGCCTTTTGCCTCGCTTGTGTTTCGACCTTTAGATTCTCCTCCGCCAGAGCTCTTGCTTGGGCATCGGCTTTGCGTTTTTCTTCGGCTTCGGCAGCAGCTTTTATATAACCTTCTCTATCAGCTTTCGCTTTTGATTTGGCCGCTGCTTTCGCTTCCGCTTTAGCTATTCTTTCCGCTCTAAAACCAGTTACTTCCTTCAGCCTGGCTTCAAGGTCCGCTCTTTTTTGGGCCTCGGCCTCGAGTCTCTCTTCAACACTGAGTTTTGCCTGTGTCTCAGCTCTTAATTTTTCTTCCACCTGAGCTTTTGCCTGTATTTCCGTTTTCAGTTTACTTTCTGTTGCAGCTATCTCTTCGGCATAGGACTTCGCTTTTTCCTCCGCATCGGTTTTTGCTTGTCTTTCAGCTTGTGTCCGGTTTTCGGCTTCATTTCTGGCCCTATCCAATGCTTGATTCTTAGCCAGTAACTCTTTATAAAGCTCGTCTCTCTTCTGAAGTTCGATTTTCACTTCTTCCTCTGCCTCAGCATAGGACTTCGCTTTTTCCTCCGCATCAGTTTTTGCTTGTCTTTCCGCTTGCACCCGAATTTCAGCTTCGTCTATAGCCTTTTCCAATTCCTGAGTCTTAGCCAGTAACTCTTCATAAAGCTTGTCTTTCTTTTGAAGCTCGACTTTCGCTTCCTTCAAAGCTCCGGCTTTTGCCTGGGCCTTGGCTTTAGCGATTTCTTCATCCTGCGATTTTAATTTCCGCTCCGCTTTTTTTAGTGAATCGGCCAGGGATTTGTTTTCCCGCTCTACCTCTTTTCTGGACTCAATTTCAGCTCTTACTTTCTCTTCAGACCTTTCCACAGCTTCCATGGAAGATTTGGCATTCTCCAAAGCCTTATTTTTAGCCACCACTCCAGCCTCAATCGCTTCCTCCGCCTTAGCCCTGGCTTTTGCTTCAGCCTTCAAATTTTCTTTTAGCTCATTTAGCGCATTTTCATAAGCTCTTTTCTTGGCTTCGACTTCAGCCTTTATCATGGCTTTTTCTTTTGCTTCCGCTCTGGCTTTTGCCTTTGCTTCGGCTTTGGCCTTTTTTTCTTCTGCGGCTTTTGCTTTTTTTTCCGCCCTGGCTTTTGCTTTTACCTTGCGCTTATTAAAACAAGGTACTAACATATGATGAGGCCAATGTTTTTCCCCGCATATCTGACATGTCGGTACGAATTTCTCGTCTCCGGACCCGGTCGCCTTTTCCGCCATTTCCAAACCTCCTTGCTTACTCTGCTAAATATTGCTAACAATAATAGCCAGACTATCAAGACTCCCAACCAAAATTCTCGGTCTGGAGTTTTTTAGAACAAGTAGCCCTGCTCCATTTAAATTGAGACTGCGTTTTAAGTTCGCTTCTCCGAAACCAACCCAATACGCATATTCAGCAAAGCTTAGTACAAAAATGCCAAATTGCCAAGAAAAATTTGTCCAAAAGCACAACGTAAAAAATATTTCCACTGCCGGCAATTTCACGGTACGGCCTACTCCATATCGCCGGGCGGAAGATAAAACTATCCCCCGCAAAAACTCGATACTAACGCCGCCTAAAAACGACTCATAATTACCTATTTTAACTTTGGCTTTGTTTTGCATAAAAAGTCTGATTTGTCGAATGTTCTTTACAGATGTAGAGGGCCTTAGAATAACGTAAGTAATTAATTTCTCGATGTTTATGACTTGTTTTTTATTTGAAAACCCCTGATTTTGACCCATTAGCGGCCTTAATATTATCGGACGTTGTTGGTGGGGGGAGGGAAGGAATGTAGAGAGAGGGGAATAAGGTGGCGGGAAAGGGAGAAAAGGAGAGGAGGTGGAAAATGGCTGGGTGGAGTGGGGGAGGAGTAAGGATGGATGAGGGAGAAGGGAGATAGAGGCAGGGGATGATAGAGGATGGAAGATGGACGAGGGACGTAAGGCAAGAGAGGGAATTTTAGAATTTAGTCCGTCTAAGGAAAGCCGGATCTTCGAAATTTGGAATGTGGAATTGAGAATTTGATTCATAACTTTATAAATTAAGTATTTAGGATATAGGATTTAGTATTTAGGGGGCCTGCTGGCGGTATGCCCCCGACAGAAAAGCAGGCGAGCTACCATCGGGGGTAAACTCCGTTAGCCTTCTGGCCTGGCTAACAGTGGGTATTATACCATATTTTGGCTCTAAAATCAATTGAAATCGAAATTAATGTCCGTGAGATGATACTCGTATCTTTTATAAATCCAAAATTCTAAGCACGAAATCCTAAACAAGCACAAATTAACAAAATCTGAAATTCAAAACGAGATTGGTGCTGCCGGAGGCCAGCATGAGGTGCCTTTAGGCACATAAATAAGAAAAGGTAGTTTGAATAGCATTTTTACCGTAGACCAGCATGAGAAACATATTGCTTTACGTAGTCTCGCCAGTCCCGTAAGGGATGCCTTATGGCAAGACGAAGTAAATATAAAAAGCATCGAACGAAGGTAAAAATGTTATTCGCAAGCTGGATGGAAGTGCGGAGTGATTTAAAATGGAGCGAACCGAAGGCAGAAAGAAAGTTGATTAGAGAATTAGAGGATTTGTGAATTAGTTTCTGTTCGCAGGCCAGATTTTTCCACTTCGTTCGCTTTGTGCCTTGGGCACAAGCTCACTTCGGTCGAAATGACATATTGGAGTGAATCCCCTGTGGTGCAGGGGGCTAACAATTGGAGTAGGGCGGTCACCCAGGGCACAAGTCTCGAACCGCCCCTACATTTTGGTTGTGTAACACGTAATTTCGAGGCCAGACCCATTCGACTCCGTCCCCGTGCTTTCTTACGAAAGCAAGAATGGGGACTTCGCTCAGGGTGACGGCGAGAGAACTGGCCTAACAGAAAGAATCGGTGGGGCAAGCCCCACCCTACCATAAAAAGGAAATACAATCGGAACTAACAAAATTTTTTACAAAAAATCAAAAATAATATTGACTATATGGTCAAAACTGACTAAATAGTCAGCCGCATGAATGCAAAGACATTAAAAACAGAGAAAAGCCGGGCACAAAAAAGGGCATGGAGAACTCGAAAGAGACTGAAGAAGGCCGCTCTGGACGTGTTCAGCGAAAAGAGCATTAACTCGACAACGGTGGAAGAGATTACAGAAAAGGCCGATGTCGGCAAAGGGACGCTTTATCAGCATTTCGAGGACAAAGATGAAATAGTCGTGACGCTGGTGGATGAAGCAGTCGAACACCTCACAGAGTGTATCCAATCGTACGAGAGTCAGCCTGAAACTTTAGAAGATATGCTCGAGCATCTGCTCAATGCTCATTACGAGTTTTACAATGATTCTAAAGAAGAGTTCATTTTACTTTTCCAGGGCAAACTGATGCTGAAACTTCAGTCCGAGACCCTCGATGACTTAGAGGAACCCTATTTGCGTTACCTGCAGGAGATTGAGAATCAACTTGCCGGATATCTGTCACCCAGAATAGATTCTGTCAAGGTTCGCCGGCTGGCATGCGCGGTAGCCGGATTCGTTTTCGGGTTTTTCTCGTTTGCCATGATTGGTATGACTTCTGATGAAATCGAGACAAGTGTTAAACCGCTTCGGCGGGTTTTTGTAAGGAGCTTATGCGCGTTCCTGGGGCGCTGAAGTAAGCCGAACCGAGGCTTTTTTAGGTTTTTAATCAAGTAAAAACCGTACTCTGCGGACATCTCATGGAAAATAAAAGAACAAATAAAAACATTCTAACCGCTTCAGAAATAAAAGAATTTAAGGCTCTGCTGCTGGAAAAGCTGGACGAAATCTTAGACAATGTATTTTGCATGGAGCAGGAAACTCTGAAAAAGGACAGAACCGATTTATCAAATATGCCTTTTCATATGGCCGATGCCGGTACGGACACGTATGAGCTTGAGAATACACTGGGGTTGATGGACAACGAGAGAAAGCTCATTATGGAAATTCAGGATGCACTCGGCCGCATCGAGGACGGCACTTATGGGATTTGTGAGGGTAATAACGAGCCTATTCCCAAGGAAAGACTCAGAGCAATTCCGTGGGCCCGATACTGTGTTAACTGTGCCAGTATGTTAGAGAAAGGCATTTTCACCAAAGAAGATGATATTGATGAGCCGGATTATTACGATGATTTCGAGTAAGAGCGGGACTAACGATTGCAAACCCGCTTATTAAGAATCTATTTTTTATTGTATGGAGACATCAAAATGGCAAAGAGCAAAGCACCAAAAAAACAAGCAACCAAGAAAAAACCAACAAAGAAGAAAAAATAATCTTTTGATAATCTGAGATTATCAAAAAGCCATCGGCGCCGCAGCACCGATGGCTTTTTTCGTCTTGTTAAAATTTACAAAATTCCTGATACCTCTTAGCCGCTGAAATACAAATATATCGCCACAATGATGGCGATTAAAAGAATCGAAAAGACCACATCGGCCTTCGTCCAGCTGGAACGTGATTTTTCCTTGTCTTCGAGGGTTGTTGTCCCATAGGTAAGGCCGTTTATCTTCTCGTATGAAGGAGGTGCTGTCATATAGCTTACAGCAAACATCACAATTATACATACGATGAATATAACCAGGCTATAGTACTGGAAGAAGATGTTGTTCATAATCCAGAAGAAATTGCCCTCTGTGTAACTGAAATCATCGAACAGCGTGACCGGCGTATCTATCCCCATGCGAATCAAACCAAGAGCAAATCCGACTATCAATGCCGACAGGCAACCTTTGGCGTTGAGTCTTTTTACAAACACACCAAAAAAGAACACCACAAAAATCGGGGGGGCAAGATATGATTGTACTCCCTGCAGGTAATTATATAAACCCCTGCCGCCTCGGATGACCGGAATCCATAATAAGCCAATTAAAATCATAATAGTCATGGCTACCCGTCCGGTCCATACAAGCTGGTGCTGGGAGGCCTGAGGACGCAGCTTCGAGTAAAAGTCCATCGTGAAAAGTGTTGACGATGATGTAAAAACACCTGACAGAGAACTCATCAGGGCCGCCAATAAACCGGCTACCACGATTCCACGCACCCCGGTTGGCAGAACAGTCATAACTAACAGTGGAAAGGCTTTTTGAGCTTCGTCGTTAATTACTTGTCCGTCGGAAGCGATAATGGTCTGCTGAATCTCCGGAATCGCATTTGCATTTTGTGTCGACGCCAAGGCGAAGCAAATCATACCGGGAATAATAAACAGAAAGACAGGAAGCAGCTTGAAGAAAGCGGCACAAATCGAACCCTTTCGAGCCACTTTCTCGTTCGGCGCCGTTAAGACACGCTGAACAATATACTGGTCCGTACACCAGTACCACAACCCGATAATCGGTGCGCAAAACAGCATTCCCAGCCAGGGATAATTATCATTGAAATACCAGGCCATACGACCCGATTCCATAACCGGAGCCCAGGTACCTTCGACATTTTCAGGCACCAACGGCTTCCAGAGATTGAACATATCTGAGCCGCAAACTGCCTTTAATTCTCCCCAGCCGCCCAGCGCTTTAAGACCGAAATAAGTTACTAAAAGTGAACCGACTACCAGAATAATCGCTTGTGCGGTTGCAGTATAGGACATCGCACGCATACCACCGAGAACAGTATAAAGACCTGTCAGCACGATAACCAGGATTGAACCTATCCAGAAACTATCCAGACCCAGGAATGTAACCGTAGGGAATAAAGCACTGAAAACTATACCGCCGGCAAAAATTCCAACAGCGATTTTTGTAAAGATATAGGCTATGAGCGATATCATAGACAATACCCAGCGGGCTGCCGGCGAAAACCTTCTCTCTAAAAATTCCGGCATTGTATAAACCAGTGATCGGGAGAAAAACGGTACCATGATCCAGGCCAGAACCAGCAGGCACCATGCATGTAACTCATAATGAGCCATAGCAACACCGTCGGTTGCTCCCGAACCGGCAAGACCTACCACGTGTTCCGAGCCGATATTAGAAGTAAAAATTGACGCCCCGATAACGAACCAGCCGAGATTGCGACCGGCGAGAAAGTAATCATCGGTGGTGTCTTTACTCTTCAGGACGACCCACCAGACGATGCCAAGAAGTATGGCAAAGTATCCGGCAATCATTATCCAGTCCAGCGTAGTGAACGACCCTCCCACCTGTCCAAGAATCCCCAATGCTCCCATAATAGTCCCTTTCAAGTTAACTCTAATTTCTTTTGAAACAAAGTTTTACTTTTTACGTGTGTGAAATTCTACACCTTTGGATGTCCTGCTGCAATATTTTTTATAAAAATCCGAATTTTCTATATAAACAGGAAATGAGGAATATGAAAACTGATTTTAATCACTCCGCCACCTCGTCCCCCGTCCATCATCTATCGTCCATCGGTTTTCTGCCGAGCCCAATTCTCCAATTCCCTAACTAACTAAAATACCTTGCCTTTTTACTTACTTTCTGTTATTTTCTGTCCCTGAAGGCGTGAGGCATCCGGGAGCAAAATCAACACGAGACACGATTCACGAGATAGGAAATTGTTTCCCGTTTTATGCAAACTGTATGGTAATTGTTATACTGTAGGAAAGATATGGATCAGTTCGCCCCCCTTTTCGATAGACAATCTGGATACCTGACGCTTGAACAGATATCTACTGGTATATCAGCATGTATTGACAACGCATTGGACCTCTTTCGCGACGCTATAGTGCTTCACCATCACAAGTGCTATGCACGAGCTCTCTCCCTGTTGCTTACCTCGTTGCAGGAAGCTGGCAAAGTCACATTACTCATACAGATGAGTCTTCTTCCTCCAAACGATCAAAAGAAGTGGAGCCAAATTTGGAAACGCTTCCGCGACCATAAGACAAAGGATGCATTCGGACAATCTGCGAAGATCAACCAAGGGGCCAATGGTAATCCCGGCGAAGCCTTCTGGCAACAGCTTGAATACCAAAAAGTTGCCCCTGCAAAAGAAAAAATCAGGCAGTTTGCTTT
>JASFVS010000346.1:0-3443 GCA_050049715.1 Phycisphaerales bacterium | reverse complement strand
AAGCCTTTATTTTATCGTGCTTAAGTCGTAAAAAATGAGTTTGTCCACTCATTATACAAGAACGACCTATAATTCTCATCTCTTCCCCTAATAAAGTGCCTTTATATCGGTTAAAAAAAGTTAAGCGGCCAAGGCATTAAACCGATAAATCATCGAGTTAAGAAGTGTCTTTGGTGGTTGTGGGGATTTAGGACAGAGAAAAGCCTAGTGCTTTTGGAAGTGTGTTGCTATGGATGGAATACGGACTGGAATTGAAGGCAGAGCTAATACGCCGGTTCCCCAACGCGAAAGATCGCATTTGAAGGTCCAGATAACAGGTAAAACCTGCCACGTTTTCGCTGTTGCTTCCCTTCTTTTTGTGCTCTTATTTGCGTTCGGTTGCAGTAGCAAATTTTTCGACCCGACACAGGTAGGCAGGTTCCGCCCTGTACCGGCGGTCAATGTAATATTAGATTCACTTGGTGTAGCAGAGGAGACGCCGGCCGCCTGGGAACATGCCCAGGAGCCATTGCCTGTCGATACTTTGTTATTAGAATCCGATTATGTATTCAGGGCGGGTGACGTTATTACTGTGGCTATCTTTGAGCTTCTTCAGGAGGGCGTCCAGTTTGTGAACAATTATGTTGTTACAGAGACCGGCAAAATATCCATACCTGAGGTAGGTATAATTGAAGCAGCAGGATTGACTGAAACACAACTTGAAGCACAGATAAGACAAATACTTTCTCCGGGCATATTAAAGGACCCATCAGTTGCTGTCACTTTAGCCGGCTCCCAGCAGCGGGCGTTTTCAATATTAGGTGACGGCGTACTTGCTCCGGGGAGGTATCCTATTCCGCGATATAATTTCAGACTGGCTGATGCATTGGCAACGGCCGGAGGCGCGAGACAGTTTAACGTGAGCTATATTTATGTTTCGCGTTCTGGTGATGATAAAAGACAGGCTGTTTACGAATCTTTTGAACCGGGATTCAATGAACTTAAACTGGAGGTTATTGAACCTGAGACTCAGAAACCCAATAGTAAGGTCAACGAATCTGATTCTCCTCGCACAAAACAGCGATGGCCGCAGAGTAAGGTTGTTATCTCTTCATCTGAAATGGCAACCGATTCAGAATCGGCCGGAATGCCGGAATCTTTTGAATGGCAGGGTAATCACACAAGAAACAGGATGAATACTCAGTCTGCACGGGAATCGGCGCGAATTTCTGCTCCGGAGAGTACGGATGAACCGGTAAGTGTCACGGACATATTGGATACATTGGATGAGCGCTCGCGCAGAGAGCAAATGTGGTTAAATAGTCAGATAGATGTTGATAATGCGTTGCAGTCTTTCCGGATGCTGATGGATTCTAAAATTAGCCCGGGTAACCGAATCAGATATCAGGATTCTTTTGCATTGTCCTCTGCACCTTCGGGATTCAGGACTGAAAATGAGCCAGTGAATGCAGGAAGTGTCTTGAAAAAAATGAACGAGCGTTATCAACGTGAGCGGCAATGGTTGAACAGGCCAGTAGATGTCGAGAATGCACAAGAATCTTTTATGGAGTTGAATCGCACACGAGATAGGGCGAATGTGCGAGCAAGTCGGAGTAATATATCGGAATCGCCGACTGCACCGGTTCGAACTCAGATGAGTAACTCACCAGATAAAAAGCAATCCGGGGGTATTGACTGGGTTTTCCGAAGCGGTAAGTGGGTTCCTGTTGAAGTGGATTCATCGGCACCGACACAAAGTGATGAACCGGAAGGGCATGTTGAATGGATTTTCCGAAATGGCAAGTGGGTTCCTATGCAAGTCGGCCAGCCAAGACCCGGGCTATCTTCGGAACAGGTTGAACCTGCGAGGCCGTCTGTTGATATCACATCCGGACAGGAGCCTGTTGGTTCATTCAGAGAGGCTATGTCATCAGATTCGGAGCAGGAAAAAGGTGATGAAACACGTCTTATAAGGATTCCGGCCGATAAGCTGCTTGCTGGTACTCCACGTTATAATATCGTTATAAAGCCGGGCGATACTATTTTTGTGCCTGTCGATAGTGTAGGTGAATTCTACATTATGGGTAATGTTAACCGTACGGGAACCATTCCTATTACAGGTCGGCCGATGACATTGAAGATGGCTATAGCGGCTGCGGGTGGTTTAGGACCTTTGGCCTGGCCGAAGCGCTGTGAGGTGATAAGAAGAATAGGTAGGAAAAGAGAAGAAATAATAATGGTGGATTTAGATAAAATTGCCAGCGGTGAACAACCGGATTTCTTCATTAAGCCGAATGATTTGATTAATGTTGGCACACACCCGACTTCCAGATGGCGTGCGGTCCTGCGAAATGCGTTCAGAGCAACTTATGGATTCGGTTTTGTTTATGACCGTAATTTTGCGGATAGAGATTACTACACTCACAGGCCTTTCCCCAGTTGGTTCTAAAATTAAAGGTATTAGCTGCTGTTAGTATTCACTATGGTGGAAAAAATCACATCTTCTATTGCAAAAGGGCCTGACTTTGCATAAAAAAGCAAAATGGAAGCCCAAACACGAGAAAAGCAAATAAGTATACCGCTTGAAAAAAGACAGTGGCGCCAGCTCGGACTACATAATTACATTAAGATATTAATAATAGGTGTCTTATTTTCCTATCTTTTCCATAATGATATTGAGGAGATTATCCGCAGATGGCTTACCGATAGCAGTTGGTCACATGGCTTTTTAATTCCGATGTTCAGTTTATATTTCATCAATCAAAGTAAGGGAGAGATTATTTGTGGCGTAGAAAATGGTCGATTTAAACCAAATTATTTTGGTTTGTTTTTTCTTATTCTTGGCATTTTGTTTTATCCTTTTAACATTGTTCAGCTCCAGTACGGGTATCTGAGGCCTGTTGGAATGATAGCGACTCTTGGGGCGGTTGTATTGTTTTTAGGCGGGTGGCGTTTGGTGAAGTATATATGGCTGCCGATAGTATTTTTGATTTTTGCCGTGCCATTGCCTCGCAGGTATTATGTTAGCCTGACTATGCCAATGCGGCATCTTGCCGCTGTTGTGGCAACTGCATTGCTTAATCTGATTGGTGGGATGCAGGCAACTGTTAACGGTGTAGTCATAGACGTAATTTATAAGGGGCAGCACCTTGAGCCTTCGCTTAATGTGGCCGAAGCCTGCAGCGGAATGCGTTTGCTAATGGCCTTTTTAGCCTTAGGTGTGGCTATGGCCTATTTGCATCATCGGCCTATGTGGCAGCGGGTCGTTCTGGTAGTTTCCACGGTACCCATTGCGATATTATGTAATATTCTGCGAGTGACAACCACCGGTTTTATTTATGTGTTGGTTCATCCTAAGTACACGCAGGGTATTTATCATGATGTTCTTGGATTAGTGATGTTGCCATTAGCATTTGGCATATATGGTTTACTTGCTTGGTTTATGTCGAATTTATTTACAGAAG
>JASFVS010000243.1:0-4964 GCA_050049715.1 Phycisphaerales bacterium | reverse complement strand
TGACGTTGTTACGAGAAATGCTGTGATTAATAAGCATAGTACATGATGCGAAATATTAGAAGCAATATAAAGGTTTATTTGCAGCCGGCGTTTTTAATTTGCGTAGCTGTGCTTGGGACGGCCGGGGCGGGTATGTCGCTCGCCGTAAAAAGTTTCGGTGTATATCTAAAGAAGGAGCCACTGCCGTTAAAAAAACCGCTGAGCTTTTTAGATGAAAACGATTTGACTCCCTACAGAGTGGCACAAAATGGAAAATATAAAATCGAAAATGAAGAGGTAGTCAAAGCATTAGGGACCGAGGATTACATTCAATGGATTTTGGAAGATACTAATGAGCCGGCTAACAGCTCCGTTAGAAAATGTATGTTGTTTATTGCTTACTATCAGCTTCCGGATAGAGTACCGCACGTTCCGGAGGAGTGCTATACCGGCGGGGGCTTTCAGAAATTGGCGTCTGATAGTATAACATTTGAAGTGAACGATAACGCCGGATTCGAGGAGAAAATCAAAGCAAAACATGTCATTTTTGGTGGTATTAAAGCCAATCTCAGGCGTAGAGGAGGGAAATTTCCGGTTTTGTATTTCTTTAAAGTCAATGGTATTTATGCAGGCAGTCGAGAGGAGGCTCGAATAGCTTTGAATAAGAACCTTTTCCGCAACTCTTCGTATTTTTGCAAGATAGAACTTGTTTTTAACCAGACGTTGATTCCACCAAATAAAGAGCAATCAGTGAAAGCGGGTGAAAAGCTTTTGGCTGTTATCTTACCAATATTGGAAACAGAGTATTGGCCTGACTGGGAGAGTTAGGCCATCATATATAAAAGCTAAAAACGAAATTTCAGATACGAGGTTAATTTATGGCAAACAGGAGGCTGAACACAAAAGTTGCATTGTTAGGCTCAGTTATTTTCGTATTTATTGTTCTGGGTGTTATTTTGGCAATCTTTCATTTAAGCCGAAATCCGGAAGAACTTATCAAAGATGGCGAGGCCGCTTGGAAGGCAGCTCACGAAGCAGCGGACGAAGAAATAAAAGAGCAAAATTACAAGAGGGCTGAAAGCAGTTTTCGAAGTGCGTATGGCAGGGCAAAGACTAATCTTCTTAGAGAAGAGATTCTTTTTAAGATGATAGATATGTACCTCGAAATTAAGGAATGGCCTTTTATATTAGGATGCTGGGATGAAATAATAAGGATAAATCCGGACAATGTAGAAGCGCGATATGGACGGTTGACGTACTTTTATATACTGGCCGACAGCGGTGCCCTAGGAGTCTGGCAGGAGGTTAAAGAACAGGCGACGGAATTTCTGGAGATAGCGGAAAAGGCAGATTTGCTTATGGAGGATACGGCTCAATGGGATGTGTTTGATACAGGACATAAAGAGGCTGCTCCTCAGGCTTTGGGGCCATATTTGTATCTGGTCAGGGGTAAAGCTATTCTTGAAATGGCATCACTGGGAGCGGTTACTAACAGGGATGAATCGCTTGCCCAGGCAGTTGAAGATTTGGAGAAGGTACTGGAGTACGAGCCGGATAATATCGATGCCTACTGGTATTTAGCACGTGCGTCTGTGATAAAAGGTGAGATCTTTGCCTCAAGGGGCAGTACGGAGGAAAAAAATGAGGCCCTGAACCAGGCAATAGCTTTGTTGGAGCAGTCGGTTCAGATGGCAGAGGCGAATCCGGAGGCGCATGTCAATCTTATGAGATTGAAACTTGTGATTACTAAAGATGGCGACCCTGCATTATTAAAGGAGAAACTTCAATCGCTCGAGTCAGAATATTTAGCTCTGGTGCGTAACTTCAGTTCCAGTGCAATAGCGTATGCTGCAATTTCTCAATTCTATTCGGTTTATGCAAATTATTCCGGTCCTGAGCTGGGCCTTGAAATGATTGATAAGGCTATAGAGGCCATTGAGCAGGCGGTTAAGCTGGATGAGAAGAACGTAACTTATGCGATAAATTCCGCTAATTTACACTATCGGAAATTTTCCTTTTATAAACAAAGACCTCAGATTTATAAAGCAATAGAAACAGCAAAGAAAGCCCTAACGTTGCCGGATGCACAAGATGTACCCGGCCCGCGACATCGGGCGAATGTGAATAATAGATTATTGCTGTATGCTTTTCTTGCAAATTGCTATATCGAGCAGATTCTTGAGCCTTACGGTTCAGAAACAGGTTCGCAAACTGAGCTTTGGATGGAAGGTGCTGAACAGGCTGTGCATGAGATTGAACAAATTGTTGGTAGCGGTGAAGACCCGTTGGTTGTTAAATGGATGGGAATGCTTGAGCTTGCGAAAGGAAATAAAGAAGATGCTATAATAAAATTATATGCAGCATATGAGCAACTTAAAGCACTAAAACCACCTGAGCCGCCCTGGCCTATAGACCCTGAATTTGCACAACTGTCTTATACTCTTGCGAAGATTTTCAAAAACACTCCTGAAATTGGAGCGACCAGGGAATTTATAATAAACGCGCTGCTGTCCGGAATTGGGCATACGAAACCTGATGCAAATCTTGATTATGTTGATGTGGTTTTAAAGTTCGGCCGTTGGTCGGAGGCCTTACAGAACATAAATAATTATGAAAGATATTATGGTTCTAATGAAAGAAGCCGGCAGCTTCGCATTAAGACTTATATTGGTGCGAAACAATTTGACGGAGCTGAAAAGGCGCTGATAGACGGATCCATTGATGACCCTAATACGGTTAAACTCAGATTGGCGTTGGTTCAAGCCAGGATTCGGCAAACTCAATTGAATATATCGCAAAAGAGAATGCGCGAAGGTTCGGACCAAATTGCCCGACAAAACGTATTGAGGGAAGATGAGTCAGTTGAGCAGACGGCCAATATCCAGTTAATGACAGAAGAGTTGAAAAACTATTGGCGACTTGAAACAGAACTTTTAGAAAAACTATTGCAGGTAGAGCCAAATTCTGTTGAACATTTTTCTGTTATAAGTGTTTGCGAAAATTACATATCAGAAGGTGAAACGGTTCTTGCTGAAAATTTAATCGATAGATTTTTAGAGCATTTTCCGGATAACTCTGCAGTACAGGTTTATAAACGGATACTATCTGAACCCGAGCCGGCAAATGTCTCACAGCAAAGACGCAGGGAAATAGAAGAACAGGTGCTGATGAGCATAGCCGATCCAATTCGACAAGCAACGCAGCTTGGAATGTTTTATCGCATGTATGATGAGGTGGAGAAAGCAAAAGCACAATTCGATAAAGCTGTTGGAACGACAATCTCGCAGCAGCAGTTGCCCGAAGGGCCGGCTTTTGAACAGAAGAGTCTCGCCGCAATGCATCTTTTAGAGTTAACGCTTGATATGAATGACTGGGCAGCGGCAGAGCAAATAACCGACTTGGCGCAGGAAGAAAATTTCGATGATTGTCATGGGCGGGTTTTTGCAACTCGTTTAGCTATGGCTAAGGGCGAGTTTGAGGATGCATTAGTAAAAATAGACGAATGTTTGAAACAAAGGCCGGTTTTTTCGTATGCTTATATGCTAAGAAGTGACATCAATGCTCTTCTTGGTAATGAGCATGCATCTTTGGAGGATATTCGTAAAGCTGCATCTTTAAATCCTCTCGATGGAGTTATCGCGAAGTCGGCAACAAAGTTGCTTTATCTTCGAAATCAAAAGCTTGGTGATAGTGTTTCTTCTACCCAGAAACTTGAATTCAGGTCTGCTTTGGAAAGGGCAATAGCGTTAAATCCCAGAGATTTGGGGTTGTTGAGTTTGTATGCGGAGTATTTAACTCCGACAGAGCCGTTAAGGGCGGTAGCCATTCGCCAGGACCTGCTAAGAGCCGCTTCCAATATGAATAATGCCTTACTGCTTGCACAATTGGCAACGGAAGTAGCTGTGAAGCAAACCAATTCGGAACTTAAGGAAGTTATGTTTGGTATTGCTGCCTCGGCTTTCGAGCAAGCGAAGAAAATAAATCCTCAGGACAAACAGATGCTTTATCTATATGCAAAATACTTTCGTGCCCGGGGACAAGATGAAAAAGCTGAGGCGCTGCTGCAGGAATCAAAAGACGAAAGATTGCTTTGGGACCATTATTTCAGGCAGGGCCAATATGACGATGCAGAGGCGGTTTTGGAAAAGTTATACAAAGAGGGCACTAAAGACGGAGTTGTACTCAGAGGTCTGTTGCTTGTTGCCGAAAAGAAGGCGAACGGAGAAGGTGTAAAAAAGTATTCTGAAGAGCTTGTAGCTTATGATAATAACGTAGAGAACAATCTTATTCAGATTGAAGCATTTCTTAGAGTTGGCCTTATCAAGGAAGCTGAGTTCAAATTACAAAGCTTTAAGGAAAAGTATCCCGATGAACGTAGAATAGACCTGTTTGAGGCATGGTTGTTGATGAGGCAGGGGCAGCTTGAAAAGGCATTGGAGCTAACAAACAGAAATCTTCAGGCCAATCCGAAAAATCCGGTGCCGTGGCGGTTAAGGGGTGAAATTCATTTCTTTCTTGCAGATTATAGTAAGGCAATCAGTGACCTTAGAGAGAGCAAGTTATTGTTGGACGAACCTGTTACCCGGATTTCTCTGGCAAAGGCTTATATGGGCGCAAAACGATATGAGGATGCTATTACCGAACTAAAAACAATAATTGACATCCCGGGAGCTCCTCCTGAAGCAAGGACATTACTCGAGCGTATTTACATACAGCTTGACAGAAAAGGAGAACTGGAAAAGTTTTATTCCCAGACGCTTGAGGAATATCCTGATAGTGTCCGGTGGCTTAATCAAGCAGGTGCATTTGCCATTCAAAGAGGTGATTTTGACACGGCCGAGCGATTATATATGAAGGCTTGTGTGCTCAGGCGTCAAATGCAACAAGCTATGAATGAGACCGGTGAAGTAAAGGATGCTCTTTATGCTACTGCGTTCGATGGGTATTTAAAGGCACTTATCCTGGGGGCGGGGGAACAAGGAAAG
>JASFVS010000119.1:0-8469 GCA_050049715.1 Phycisphaerales bacterium | reverse complement strand
CAATTTCCCAATCCCTGTTTTGTGGAGTGTTGTAATAATATATTTATTAGAATGTTGTCGATAGTCAATCTGCTAATCCAGACTTCGCAGCTTTAATCCGAGGTTTGTAAGGGATTTTTTGATTTCATTTAGGCTTGTTACACCGAAATTTTTACAACCAAGAAGCTCCGCCTCGGTTTTGTGTGTCAGCTCACCTATTGTACGAAGACTTAGTTTTTGCAGGCATTTTCGGGCTCGCACTGATAATTGGAGGTCATCGACAGGTTTGTTTCTGAGCCCTTCATCTTCGTCTGACATGGCATTACCCTCCGAGATTTCTACTGAAGGGAGCTGCTTTTCCTCCAGCGCCATACCGAGAGTCAAACCTTTCGGATCGAGAATCGACTTGATTTCTCTAAGGGACGTTTCGCCGAAGTTTTTGTAAGATAAAAGTTCCGCTTCGGTGATATTCAGAAGGTCACCGAGTGTTTCGATTTTCATTTTTTTCAGGCAGTTTCTGCTTCGAACAGAAAGCTCGAAGTCGGAAATCGGCGTTTCAAGAATCTGATTTTTACGGGTCTTTTTCTTTTCTTTTTCCTCATCGTAGAACATTGTTTTAGAGCTTTCGATGTCTCTTTTAAACAGGATTGCTCTTTGATGATTCGGATGATTCTCCAGAACCGTATCGACGCATTTCAGAGCCTTGTCGTACTGGCTGTTATCTTCGTAAAGCACGGCTAAATTCAACAGGGCGCTTACGTAAACCGGTGAACACTTGGCAATCTGACCGTAGTAGTCAATAGCGGCCTCTTCGTCGCCGGACAAGTCACATCGAAAAGCCAGGTGGAAGAGGGCTTTTTGATGGTTCGGGGATAGCTCTAAAGCTACCTTATAATTATCCATTGCCTCTGAGTAAAAGCCCTGGATTTCCTGAAGACGCCCGGTTTGATAGTGGTATTCGGCGCTTACGTTTTCGAAATTCTTACAGGCTTTCAGCTCCTTTTCAGCCGCCTCGAAATTTTCTGCATGACGATACGTGGCGGCCTTCTCCAGCGAGATGCTTAATGTATCCGCTTCGTAATCGAGACTTTTTTGCAGGTTTTCAATTGCCGACTCATATTCTCTTGTTTTACGGTGTGAAAAAGCTAAGTAGATGAATTTTTCCTTGCAGTCCGTAGCCTTTTGCAGTTTATCGATTGCTTCGGTGTACCTGCCGAGAATATAAAGACCGATACCTGTTGTCAGAGAGGTTTTTTGTGAACTACTGCCCAGATTGGATTCTACCTGTTCGCCGAAAGCCAGCATATTGGCTTCACTCGAGTGGATATGCTCGGAGAAAACCTTAATCTGGTCTAATATAGGCAGTTCGTCGTCAAATAAATTAATTTCTGGTTCCGTAATTGGTTCCATTGAAAATTCTCCCGCAATAACTACCATTTAGCGTATAGTGCTCTATCGTATCGTTCCTGTGTAACCAGGAATCTATAACCTGTCTGTTAATTTTATGTAAAGTTTGAGTATTATAAGGATAAAATTAGGATTTGCAATAGATTTTTTAGACCGGCCTATATAGCCGGTTTTTTGCGTATTTTTTAAGGTTTTTTAGAAGGCCTGCTTTCGTAAACTCCCTCGGCCCTCCTTTTTTCTGTTATTTCGCTTATCGTGGAACCTTCTGTTAAATCGAGCCCTAATTTATCACATATCATTTTCCGCAAATACTCTTTATGGGGCCATGGCGGCCCGTGATACGAATCGAACGAAACGCAGGAAGCCAAATGAACGCCTATCTTTTCTTTATCAATCCCTTCCTTTTTCTTTATCGTTTTGATTAAATTCGAGAGCTTGCGATGCCCGGCCCGGCCGCAGCAGCCTCCGCAGGTCAGGTTAAGAAATCGAATATCACGTTCTCCGGGATATTCTGAAAACAAATCCTTTCTCTTTGCAAAAGTGTACTCGCACATATAGCCGGAGCAGCGCTCTTTAACGATATGACATTGAACAACTACGATATAATCCTTCTCTCTCATATTTTTCCTTATTTTGCAGAAGATGAATAAGTCATATCGCGATATGTTACTTTGAGGATATATGAATTTGCAATAGATTTCTTAAACCACATTTAGTCCGGCTGTTTATCACAGCCTTTGCGCATAAAAAAGCCGAGCAGTTATACTCGGCCGATTGAGATTTTTTGCTCATTTTTTCCATTTATTTTTGATTTTTGAAAGTTTTTGGATCAAAAAACGTATCATCCTTCTTTTCCGAGTAATCAAAAATGAAATCACCGCGCTCCCTGTTTCTTGAGTCACTAAAACATATTCGAACCGGAAGTTTACTTTCACGAAGGGCCCATATCAAAAGCCGTTCAGGTGTGCTTTCGTGTTTTGCTTCAAAAACAACTGTCTCTTTTGATGCTGCCGTATCAGCGGTTTTGACGGGAGTCATATCCCGGACACCACCGGGAAAGCTTTGAGTCAGAGTGTTAAGAGAAAACTGTCCATCCTTACAAAATACATTGAGGAATATACCTGCTAATCCATGGCTTTCTATAGGTTCTTTTGAAGACTTGTCGAAAGTGACGACTTCGGATTTACCATCCGAAAAATCGGCGAATATGACCGTGTCCCCCTCATGAACTCTTATCTTGGATTTTTCGGACTTCCATATATCTATCCTTTTAGTTTCAGCCGATGCATCATTACCTATGTAAATAGTCAGGTTGAAGAATGGTACCGACCCGAAACGCTCTGCAACCTCTGCCCATGCGATAGATGACCCGTTAGTCCAGAATTGGTCTGCACCGATAAACACAACAAAAATTATCACCGCCGCAGCGGCTAATTTTGCAATTGGATTTCTCATAATTATTTTCCTTATGTTGATTGGGCTTTTAGATGCCGATAAGTCTCGGCCTGCCCGCGATGTTAACATTTCAACGGCTTGGGGGTGATTTTTCTTCCACTGTTCGAAATCCGTCCTTGGTTTTTCTGAGCCGATTGTTTCGCTAAGCACTTTATCGAGCCATTTATCATTTTCAGGACGTTCCATAATCATCTCCCGTCAAACCGTTTCTTTTCAAATACTTTGCAATTTTACGTTTCGCCCGAATCAGCCGGCCGTTCACAGCCTGAATCGAAATATCCAGCACCGAAGCTATCTGCTCGTATGGCAAGTTGTCATAATATCGCAATACTATCAATTCCCTTTCGGCGGGGCGTAGCTTCTGAACGGCGTGCTGAATCAAACCTTTGCGATTTTCTTCAACGTTAGTGCTTTCAACAGGCGTTCGAATGTTTTCAATAGTGTCTCTGCCTTTAGACCTTAACATTTGCCTTGCGGTATTTCTGCAAATGCCGGCCAGCCAGGCGGCGAACTTTTCTTTACTTTTCAATTTCTCAATCTCACGGCACGCTGTCGCAAAGACTTCCTGCGCTGCATCTTCGGCAAGTCCCCTGTCATTAAGCATCGAATAAGCCAGCGCTACCATTGTGCCGTGATAGCGCTCATAAAGAGCACCGAAGCTTTCCAAATGGCCGTTTTGGGCGGCTTCAACTAATTGTCTTTCTGAATTCGAATCCAAAACAAATCCGCCAAATCACATGATTTCGCTGATATCAGCTTCTGTTATTATAGTGTAATCCGGGACAAAAAATGTGCGCAGAAAACCGGTTTTTTGCACATTTATATTCAAATTTGCATTATAACCGAAACCAAATACCGAATAATGGCTTTGTACTAATAGAAATATGTATTCGGTCTTATTGCAACAATCCGTAATTAAATAACTGGTTCTCCCATACTAATGGAGACAAATTATGAAAACAACAGGGTTTGCAGTATTAATTCTATTAGTAAGTTGTTCGGTATTACAAAGTGCGGACTGGCCGCAGTGGCGTGGCCCCAATCGGGACGGCATATCGGCCGAGACCGGATTATTAAAACAATGGCCCCCGGCGGGTCCGTCTTTATTATGGGAGAAAGCGGGCCTCGGCGAAGGTTATAGCTCAGTCGCTGTGGTAGGTGATATAATCTACGCAACCGGTAAAATAGATGCCAATGAATATTGTACCGCCCTGGATCTCGAAGGGAATGTGAAATGGCAAACTGATTACGGTAGAGCCTGGTACAAAGATACACATCGTCATGCGAGATGTACGCCTACGGTTCGTGACAACCATATTTATCTGATTACCGGATTAGGGGATGTAAGTTGTCTTAACCGAAATGACGGGACTGTCCTCTGGAAAGTCGACGGCCTGAAGCGATTCGGGGGCAGCGGCCATGAAATTCAGGGTATAGCCGAATCACCTCTTGTAATTAACAACAAAGTCATATTTACCGCAGGCGGCGGGCGAACCAGCGTAACCGCCCTGAATTGTTCGACCGGCCGAACGCTTTGGACCAGCCGGAGTGTGGGTGGTACACCCTGTTTCGTATCGCCTCTCTGTATGCGGATAAATAATCGTGACATAATTATAGCGAGCACTGCAGAAGCTTTAATTGGAGTTTACGCCGATAACGGCCGGATAGCTTGGCGCAACTCCGATATCAACTGGGCTGTCACCCCGGCTTACGATAACGACTGCTTTTACAATGGGCACAAGCTATTTAGAATTTCCGGAGATTCAAACCAGCTGCAGGAAATATGGGCAAATGAGTTAATTGCCGGCCAGAGCCATTTTATTCGTTTGGGAAATCGTCTCTACGGTTCTATGCGTGAGCCGCCAGGAATGGGGTTTCAATTAACCTGTCTCGATTGGCAGACTGGCAAGGTTTTATATAAAAGCAGTCGCATCCTTAATGCGGCCTTAATTGCCGCCGATGGTATGCTGTACAGCTACGAACAGGGCCGCGGCAGAGTGTCCCTGATAAAGCCGGGGCTGGAAGATGTCGAGATTGTCGGCTCCTTTAGAATAAGCAAAGGCCGTGGTCCGCATTTCGCACACCCGGCTATTTCCAACGGCCGGCTTTATATACGACACGGCGACTATCTTATGGTATATGACATCAGGGACAAAGTCGGTAAAAATAAAAAGACCCTTGGCAATGATAAGGTTTTGTATGGTGCATTAAAGTTTTCCAAACGGCCGTTTTGGACGGTTTCGACCAACTGAGTTTCTGAAGGGGCGGGAATTCCGCGCAGTCGTTACTTTTATTTCTTGGCTCGTTCCAGTGCTTTTTCAAGCGCGCCGAAGCCTTCGTGCCATTCATCGAGGCGTGTGATATTCTTTTTCCTGGCAACTTTCATAAATTGCTCAAATGTTGTTTTAATAGATTCGGGAATTGGCCAGTTGCTGTTGCTTGCTTCAGCTTTTTCGCGCATTTCATCCCATCGCATCATGAAGGTGTACATCACAGGTAGTTGCGCAACCTGAACGCGAAACAGCAATTCCGGCCTATCCCGTAACACATCTTCAGCGGCCGCCAGATGAACCCAGACTTTGCTTAGCGTATCGAAGGAAAGGAATTGTGCGGTGTGTTGCGAAAAGCAGCCGAGCCAGTCATTGCCATCTTCAACCGCATCGTGCATAACCTCTAAGTAATTCTTGATATGCGGACTGGCCGGGCCGTAATAGCCGTCTATAAATTCGTCAATTAATTCCTGACCGTCCCGTGCCGGGTCCCAAAGCAGTTTTGCTAATACCCACGCCCTGAGTTCCGCCATTTCGGCCCCATTGGTCGTATATGCGCCTTGCTCGAAGAGCCCTTTGACATTGTGGTCCGCGAAGAATTTCACATTCGGCCCCAGCACACGCAGGTTCGGATGCGGCATAATATGATGTCTGAAGTTTGTCGTATAGTCCCAGATATAAAGCCTGTTGCATATCTTCGACCAGCCCACAATATCGTCACGAAACTTTTCGTTCCGCTCATCGCTCAAAGGTTTGCTGAACGAGCATTCGATACTGCACAGCCGGACAATCACGTTATCTCTGGGTCTTGTAATTGCTGGCGGCTTGCGTGTATATTGATAAGCCAGCGTACTGATTGCCACATTTGGAAACTCCTCTTCGATATCGGCTGCGATGGAATTAACAAAACGCAGCATAAGTCCGGCGGGGCTTCCTTCTTTTTTTTCGACGGCAGCGCATTTGTTGCACTGACAGTTCCCCCGCCAGTCATTCTGCGAAACCGAGGCGATTGTGGCCGCCGGATTTTCACGAAGCCGGGCCTTGAGATTCTTGACCAGCTCTTTACGCATCTCTTCGTTGGTCAGGCAAATTTGAGCGCGTTTATGGGTACGCTTACCGGCGATTTCGCTGAACCATTCGGGGTGCTCTTTAAAGTATTTATCCGGCGGAATCAGATTATAAAAAGTGTGCACGAATCCCTCGTATGTATGCTTACCGCCGTGCTTTTCGTCCAGCCGATGGCGATTTCCATTGCACTTATTGCGTGCCGCCCAGTCACCGTCGAATGCGTCGAACCAGAATGGCTCGCGATATTCCAGCACCGGCACATAACGAACGTCCATCTTGCTTACTTTTAGTGTTTGCTTTTTAGGTATAGTGCTTTCGGTCGAGCTCCACCACCGGCAGCCGAGTTGTTCTTCGAGGAAAGTATAGACCGCATACAGAGTACCTCTGGGATAGCCGCCCGCTAAAATAAGATTGTTTCCGACAGTGCGAATGATTATGCCTTCAGCACCCAGTCCATCGGTCGAGAAGTCGGCATCAGCCGACTTCGCTGCCTTGGGTCCGACAAGCAGGCAGGATTTTTCGCTTGTAACCTTATGTACTATTTCGAACTTTGCACCGGTTATTTGCTTCAGGAATTCGGCTAATTCACTGGCGGCGTACCGCTCAGACTCGGCGGCATCCTCGCTGATAACTATGACCGCCTTGGCCCTGCCGTTTTTAGCAATCGTTACGGTACCATCGCTATCTTTGCATCCGGCAATAAATGAAAGAACAACGAGTAATATAGAAATCCTGGTTTGTTTTAATATCATTCTGGGCTTCCTAAAAGACCGAAAAGATTTAGAATACCGTCTTCCGATTTATTACTTACCTTACTTGCAGGGTTCACCCCGGGTGCGGGAAACTCTTTCGCAGCATCGTCCAAAACTAAGACCCAGTCGTTACCTTCCTTTTTTAATACGGGGAGTTCGAATTTTTGCGTGCCTTTATTATCGAAGTATCCTAACAGCTTGGCTTCTCCGTTTCGCGGATTGTACCACCATGCTTTAATTTTTTCCCCGCTGATTTTACCTAAGGATACGTTAACATTCCCCCCTGAATAGGCATAGATAAACGCGTAACTTTTTCCGCGGGTGGCGATGACATAATCATATTTGCTTCCGTTTGTGCCGGCGATAATAGATGGGTCGAAAACTCTTTCGAAAAATGGACGCGAAAGAATAAGTGCTTTAAGATACCGCATCTGGCCGGCCCCCGGGTCATCCATACCCTCGTACCAGTAGTTCCGCACGCCGTAATCTCCTTCGCCGTATTTAGGTTTATGCATTTGCATTACGGCATTGTTGCCGTATGTATGTCCGAATGCCCCGGCGAACACCGACCAGTAGGCATATCTTCTCACGTCTTTGTCCTGCCAGTAAGGCTCATTCGGGTCATGCAGTCCCTGCGGAATATTCTCGTATGAGGGCTCGCCGTCAATAGTCGGCTTCGGCGGCAGTTTAGCGTAATCTTCCAGTACATATCTCCAGTTGTCCTCTCCCTTCCACGTTGCTGCATCATCACCCGGCCTAATCTGGTCATATCTCCTGTGGCCCGACTGGAACATGTTAAAGTCCAGCCACTCTTCGTTATGAAACCATGTGGAAGATTGTGTTCTGCCGAACGGATGAAAACTCATAAGGTGGTTTGGGTCTGTTTTATGTATCGCAGTTCCTAATGCCTGCCATATCTTTGTGTTACTGTTTCCCCTGATGTCACCGCCGTTTATCCAGATAACGTTGGATTTATTCCTGTATCGTTTCGCCAGCCATTCCCCGTACTTTCGCGCACTTTTGACTGTAAAATATCCTCTTTTAACATTGCCTCCCCACGTTGGCAGCATTGCTATGTGAATGCCTTTTTCCGCTGCCCTGTCAATAACGAAATCGACGTGGTCCCAATAGTCATATTCTATTCTATTTGCAGGATTGTTCCCCGGTGTGGTTAACGGCTGCGCTGGATTATCGCCAACAAGAGCCACGTCCCTGTGTGCGTTGCTCTCAGGAAGTGAATGAAGCAATACTGCCTGAACAACGTTGAATCCTTTTCGCCTCCGGTTTTCCAGATATACTTCGACTTCGGCCCGGTTCAGATTTTTGAATAAAAGCCATGCCGTATCCCCAAGCCAGAAAAACGGTTCGCCATTTTCATACTGAAGGAACCTGTTGTTTTCCGATACGACTAATCTTCCGTTGCTCCGGGGCTTATGGACCGTCTGACTTTGGTAGGTCTCGCAGTGAAGTGTTGATAGTGCAGCGAATAATAATAGGCAGTTTATGATTTTTTGTCTAAGCATAGTCCTTACTCCTTT
>JASFVS010000118.1:0-8483 GCA_050049715.1 Phycisphaerales bacterium | reverse complement strand
TCTTCGGCCTTAAAAAATAATGCTTTTTTTATCATTGTATATCTTCCTTATGGTTACGCGTATGTAGTAGCCTCGAAATGTTCTACCCCGTAGTATTTCTTTAGATTATCGCTGAGTGTTTCGAGTAAGTCAGGTTTTTCTTCACGTGGAGCAAACAGTACAACAATGCCTCCCTCACATAAGCCGGCCTCAATAGTGGCCATAGCCGGACAGGTGCCAAGGACATCGGCTATCCGCTGAATACGTTGTAGAATCAGATAGGCAACTAAAAAATGTGGCTGGTTGCCGGGATTAAATTCAATTCGACACTGGTACAGTATCGCTCCATCCCGACGCCGCGACGAAAGATAAAATTCGCCTGTCGGATCCAGTACAATCTGGGCATTATCGAGTTCCATCGCTGCTACCTGGTCCACTTTCTCCTCCTGACGGAATTTTTCCAAACCGTCAAGCAGCTTATCGGGCGTGGCGGGAGGTTTTTGCTTTTTCAGCAGTGAATCAACGACTTGTTCGAGATAAGATGCGCCATCGAATAAGACATCGAAAGCATCTTCGTTTAGCTCTAACGTTCCGCGCCTTGCGCGTTCCAGGATTGTTTCAACATTGTGGGTGATAGAAGCCGGTTCCTCGGCCCCACACATAGTTAAATTACCTTTTATTGAGTGAACGAGACGAAAGATTGCGTCGGCAGTTTCTGTGTCACGTTTTTTCTCTAATGTAAATAGATCCTGGTTAAGCCGGCTCAGCATTACTTCTATTTCGTTGAGGAATTGTGAATCGGGCTGCTCGATATCCAGCTTTTCGATATCCGATTGCGGAGCCTCGGTATCAGCCGGTGCTGTAGTTTCTGTTTTAGCCGGCTCTATTTTTGAGTCATCTTCGTTATCGTATATTTCTTCTTCTATTACGCCGGTTTTCGCAGAGACGGGCGCTTTAATATCCATCTCCTTTTCTTTGCCAAATGTTTGTTCAAATAATCCGGGCAGGTCAATTACCAGGCCCATTTGTCTTCCGCTGAGGATGGCGGTTCCAACAAGACCGGGTACTTTCATACCTTCATTGAATTCCGATATCACAATTTTTTGTGGATTCAGAAAATCAGTGACAACATAGGCGGCACGCTTGCTTTTATATTCGACGATTATGACCCGTATTTGGTCGTCCCCGACTTCGACGGGTGGCATGCCGAAAATCTCCAGCAAATCAAATAGCGGCAGAATCCTGCCGAGGTATTTAATCGAACGACTGACTCCTCTTACTGTTGTTATCTCGTCAACAGAAATGGCTTGCGAGGCCACAACGGAAGATATCGGAAAGGCGAAAACCATCTGTTCGGCACAAACCAATAAGGCGTCGGAAATATTTACCGCGGTAACCTTCGGCAGAATGAAAGAAAATGTTGTACCTTTGCCTTTTTCGCTCTTAATACGTGTTTCGCCGTTGAGTTCGTTCATGACGTCTCGAACGACGTCTAATCCTACACCGCGTCCCGAAGTGGCTGATGCCTGTTCCGCTGTAGAGAAACCCGGAATATACAGATACTCATACAGGGCTTCTTTCGAGAGGGTGGCGAGCGTTTTTTCGTCGGCCAGTCCCATTTTTAATATTTTGCGTTTCACAACGTCCGTGTCGATACCGCCACCGTCATCGATCACATCTATAACTGTGTTGATTTCCGTATTGCGGACTTTCAAGGCGACGGAACCGACAGGGTCTTTTCCCTGGGCAATGCGAATTTCTTTGTCTTCTATACCATGTGCCATTGCATTGCGAATCTGGTGGGCGATTGGGTCATAAATCTTTTCCGAAGTCCTTTTATCAATACAGACATCTTCACCCTCCAGTTCGAATCTAATTGCTTTGCCCAGGCGTCTTGATGTATCGCGTGCAATCCGTCGAAAACGTGCGAATAGGCCGCCCATGCCAACCGTGCGTACATCAGTGACCAGGTTATGCAGGTCAGAGGATATTCGTGAAGATGTTATGGCCAGGTCCTTGACGTTTTCTGCGAGGGTACGTGAGACCTCGGTGCCTTCCTGAATTCCGCGGCTTAGTACATTAAGGTTGGAGCTTACGATAATAACTTCACCAGCCAGTTCCAGCATGTTATCCAGGCTGCTCAGGCGTACTATCATACTTTCCTGAGTTGCGGAACCTGAACTTGTATCTTTTTTTGAGTTCTGTTCTATCGTGGCGGTATTCGGATTAGACATTGCTCATTACCCTTTCTAAAATTCGTTCAGCCACAGGTGCTGTGAACGGTTTTGCCAGGTAATCGTCAGCTCCGCAACGTAGTGCCTGGATGATGTATTTAGCGTCACGATGTGTAGAAATCACAACCACCGGCAAGTTGCGGATATTAGGTCTTCGTCGGATTTCTTCGCACAGCTCAAAGCCGTCCATCTCAGGCATGACCAGGTCGGTCAATACTATATCTACGGATTCGGAGTCCAGTACTTTAAGTGCCTCGATACCGTTGGTAGTTTCAATCACCTTGATATTAATGCTGTTCAGAACTTTCGTAACGATGTCTCGCATCGTTTTAAAATCCTCAACCACCAAGGCCTTGAGATTCATGTCCGGAACAGATCTTTTTTCTCCATCAACAGCAGGAGCTTCTTGATTTATCTTATCATTCATTCCCTCTAATATCCTTCTTATATCTTAAGCCCAAGAAATAGGTTGGTATTTTTATGATTCAGAACTATGTCTAATAAGAATTTAATCTTTAAGTGCCCCCATTGCATCTGTTTTATCGGAGTAATTTATATGCCCCTTTAGCCAAATAATCCTAAAAACATTAACTATTATCTAAAGAAAAAGAGGTTTATTTATATCGACCTGTATAGACAAATTTAGCACAATGAAATACCAGTCGGTGCCTCCTGTCAGCTTAACTTTGGGGCTTTCTGTACCGTCAACGGATTCGGCTTCATCAATTTCCACGGTGCCGTTCAAACCGCAATTATAGCCTTAGATGGCCCATTGAAACCTGTCCGGGTAATCTAAAATGACCTCATCCTCATTTAAAAAACTTGGATTTAAAGATAAATTCTCAGCTTGTGCATAGATTGCCGGCGGAAAAACAACCGGCACTAAAATGAAAGGACCAAAAGGTTATTTTTTACGTATAATAGTCCTGCCTATAAGAATGGATACTAATTGGAAATATAGTATTACTATCCTGCAAAGCATAAAGTTTCCCTGCAACTACGTAATTTACACGATAACTCTTCGTTTCTATCCAAGCAGTTTCAAGAATCCACGCACATCAGATGTTCGGTATCTTCAAACACCGATAAAAACCTCGTTAATTCTTTGATACTGAATTAACCAATCTTCAGTCAGGGGTTATGTGCCTTCAGTTGGCAATAGATGGATATATTAAAAGGTTATGTTTTAAAAAATCGTGCACGAAAAATTGATACTAATAACTTTTCGTGAGAAGGTTCTGTCTAATAATTGCAATTTGGTTCGAGGTGTTAAAAGAAAATCAGAAAAACAAAAAATCTGAAAAAATTTTTCAATCTGGATTGATTGATACCCAAGGTGATTTTATTGGACAGTGAAAGTGACGACAAAGCCGGTTTGGTTACCCGTGCTATATATAGTAGTCGGAACGATGACACTCCGGCTATATGGTAGATTGGGTTATGGGGCGTTACTTCTTCGACAACATGCTAAGCTAAAGAAAAGTTACACGCCCTGTCGATATTGCGTTGGTCAATAAGGAATTTTATCAGGTTTATAAGGATATAATAATATGAGTAAAAGGGAGTTGATAGACTACATCTGTGAAATCAACAAAAGTGCCAAGCCGGAATTTCTTGCCAATTTCTCAGAAGAAGAACTAAATGCTTATCTTGAACATCTGATGGAACTGGATTTGAAAGAACTGGTTGTTTGTGACTAAGGGTATCTATGTTTGTATTAAAGTACCTTTAGCTCGCAGTGTTTGTACACATATAGAACTTCAAGTTTTTCCACCTTGCCGGCTCAAAGCCCGGAAGATTTAAGCAGAAGAAGACGTAAATTATCTTAACCTTTTATAATTCACATCCCTACCTATTTCTATTTCGATGGTTTAGATGATGGCTTACAAGGCCTTCCCGTCAAACCTGCTAATTTTCGGAGGATTGATTGAAAAATACCGGCGGAGGAACATCATCGGCAGAGGCTATTGCGGTGGATGGTACCGTAACAATATTGTTTTGCTTAAATTCGAGAAGAACAGGCACGAAATCCCGTGGGACACAAAAAACAAAATCAATAAATTTCTCTCTTGAACCCTCTTCGAAATCGTCCCTGTCTATCTTTATCTCAGTACTCACCTGTATCTGATCCGCCGCCTTCAAATGACCAATGGGATAAACATTAATTGCCGTCCCGGCAAGTGGATTATTGCCGTATCCTTCTCGTTTACAGATTAATCTCAATTGGGAAAGTGTAAATACACCGCTATTTATCTTAGCTTGTGATTTCAAACCACTTCTTTTTATTCCTATTCGTACTATTGTAGGCTCGTAATTACCTCCATCCACTCTCGGCATAGAAATTGTTTTATTAGTCGATTCATCTTTAAGTTTGCCTTGACGATTCAGCTCCGAAACAATCTGATTTATCCGTTCTGTGAGGTTGTCTGGAGCCGGCCAGACAGCCTTACGTGGCACATCTATCGCCGGAGTAGTACTTGTGAGAACCGATGTGCCGGAAGTCTGCCTGTTCAGATAAAGCTGGTCAAGAAAATCAGGGTGGATAGTGGCAAAACTTCTTTTACCGCTTAAGCTGCCATTGCTAATTATACTGAACAAACCTGACACCAAACCATCGGTGTTTAGCAGAGCTTTACGGTGATTATTATCAAAACGCTGATAAGGATATTTAGCAGGCAAAGGTGCCATCACAAGAGTAATCAGTATGACACCCGATAGTATAAGCCCTAAGAAAATTCCGCATACAATCCGTCCGACGCGCTCGGGCAAAAATCCCAAATCAACCGGATTACGAGTCAGGAACATCAAAGCCGTTTGCAGCAGTGCAAAGACTAAAATGAACAGCAGTATGAAACAGAGAGGTTGTGCCCAGGGCACAATAGAAATCATACTGCCCTTCGCGCTGCGGCTGATAAACACATTCGCCAGAATCTCGAAGAACCCGAATGCAGCCATACTCGCACAAATAGCAATCAACACTGTAGCGCATGCCCTGACAAACGTTCCTTTGAAAAACTGATAAGCAGCACAGCCTAAAATTATTAATAACACAAGCAAGCTGGACATTATGATATCTCCGGTTTATAGCAATTAGTTATTCATTTTATAATTTTTTTATCACGACCCACAATCCATAACCCATTCACAATTATGTCGCTTTTGCTTTTTTGGACGCCGAAAGCACGCGAATCATTTCGTTAATAGCGACTGTTCCACTGATGACTTTTCTTAGTGCCTGTTCCTGCAAATAAAGCATTTTAGCACGTCTGAACTGCGCACCTATTTCCGGCAGTGATTTAGTTCGTGAAAGAGTCTTTCTTAACTCGTTATCCAGAGTGATAGTTTCAAAAACTCCCGTTCTTCCGAAGTAGCCTGTTCCCTGACAGTGTTGACATGTCGAAGCTTTACCGCGTTTGTCGTATATTTCTTTGCCGGCACGGTAAAGCACTTTTGTTTTTTCTGCACTGATGTTGAATTTTTTGAAAAGCTCTTTATCCGGCGCATATGCCTGTTTGCATTCTTTGCAAAGTATTCTCAGTAAACGTTGGTTACTGATGCCGAGAAGGGTTCCCGCTACAAGTTGTCTGTCGCCGACAAATTTAAGCCACTTAGCCAACGCCTGGATTACACTATCAGCCTGGAGAACAACATACATAATTTTCATGTCCTGGGCGGCCCTACAAGCTATCTGGGCCGTTCCGGCATCTTCGCACTCACCGACACCAACAATGTCCGGTCCCATTCTTACTACTGATTGCAGCTTTTTCGCAAATGTCGTTGTGCCGGTATCGCTGAGGTTAAATACGTGTTGAGTTATGTTGGGCAATTTGTTTGAAGGCTGTCTTTCGAGTGTGTTTATATTGTTAATAAAGGCGTCATGACCTCGTAATAGTGCATAAAGCGTTGTCGTTACACCGCTTTTCTTAGGACCGCTTATGATGAACACACCCTGTTTTACCCGGCGAAACTGTTCTAACCGTCCATATTGCTCAGGCATTAAGCCGAGATCTTTTACTGTCGGTATAGCCTCTTGTGTAATATGTTTGATTCTGATTTGTTCTCCGGCTGTCGAGCCCGCTGTCATTACTTCCCACTCAGTAAATTCTTTATTTTTATTGATCTTAAAAGTACCTTTTTGTGGCTTTCTTTTTTCCTTGATGTCCAGGTCTGCAAGATGTTTGATAAAAGGAATGAAATACTGCATTTGCTCTCTGGATAAATTCGGTTGTTTCAACGGTGCGCCATCGACATAGTAAGCCACTTTATAGTCCTGTGGTGTTGGAGAAAATGCAATATTTTCCGCTCTTCGCCAGAGAGCATCGCTTAGAATTTCATGAGCTGTTTTATAACCGAAAAAGTCCGGTGTTCTGGGTTCCGGAATAGGAACCTCGTTGTTGTTTGCCGTTATAAAAAGGAAGTTTTTCAGGGCAGCAAGTTTCTTTTCTTTGCTGACGAGCAGGCTTTTGATATGGTCAACTGTTAGAACGCGGTCAAAATCCAGAACCCTTGCATTTCGGTGCTTTACGTAAACCAGAGATGTTGCTCCTACAGCTATCAAATAAAATAGCATTCCAGCAATAAAAACAGGTATAACCAGCCAGATTATTGCCCCTGCTGCTCCTGCGCCCAGAACAACACCTGTCCATAAAACCTCTTTTGTGTCTAACGTTTTAGCATCCTGATAAACCCAGGTAATTAAAGGCAGCCATCCGAAAAACAAAATCAGAAAGATAAGAAATTTGATTATCGATATATAGCTGCCGTATCCAATAGAAGCTAATAATAAATCCGGCATAAGTTGCTCCGTTAAATTCTACAAAATACCACTTGCAGTGGTTCTGATGCCCTTTAAGGCCATTTTTAATTCATCTATATTTGGTGCATGCTTGTAAGCATCCTTTGGGTCAATTGAGCCGTTATTCACAAGCTTACAAAGATTATAAGTAAGGTCCTGCATACCTTCGTTTTGGGAACTTCGTATAACATTAGGCAAGTCACCTTCGCGGTCATCAGCAATAAGTTTTCTAACAGAGGGATTGGAAATCATAACTTCCACTGCAGGTATTCGGTCTACACCTTCATCCAAACACGGCAGCAGTATCTGACTGATGACTGCTTTAATCGCCATACTCAAAGTCTGTCTTACGAGGTCTCGTTCGTTTTGAGGAAAAAGGTCTAAAAGTCGGTGAACACACTGTGATGCATTCGCTGAGTGCATTGTACCAAAAACAAGGTGCCCTGTTTCAGCAGCCCTCATGCCGGCGCTAACAGTCTTCGCATCCCGCATCTCACCAATGAAAACCACATCAGGGTCCTGTCGCATTAGATACGTCAGGGCCTCTTCATAGTCTTTTACGTCAATCCCAATTTCCCTTTGTGAAACTATTGCCTTAGCATCCTTAAACAGATACTCGATAGGGTCTTCAATCGTCATTATATGACACGAGCGGGTGCGGTTTATATAATCTATCATCGATGCGATTGTTGTAGTCTTGCCACAACCTGTCGGGCCTACTACGAGCACCAGCCCCTGCCTGCTTTCAGATATTGTCCCCAATATTTTTGGCAGGTGTAAATCTTTAAATGGAGGGATAGCTGTATTAACGCGTCGTGCCGTGAGGCTAACCATACCTCGCTGACGAAATATGTTCGTTCGAAAACGGTGTTCACCTCCGATTTCATGTGCGAAGTCCATTGTCCCGTGTTCCAGAAAAAATTCCTTCTGAACGGGAGTGAGAATCTCGAAGACCAATTCTTCAAGCCTTTCTTTTGTCATTACTTCCCCGGTGGTTTTCTTTAACTCTCCAAAAAGGCGCAACTTCGGCGGCTGGCCTACTTTCAGGTGCAGGTCACTCGCCCTGGTTTTTATGGCAACTCTGAAAAATTTATTCAATTTCGGTTCGTGCTCAGAGTTTGTTTGGTCACCATTAAGTTGTTCCTCAGACATAGTTTCTGTTGACTCCAACGCCTATAAACCAAATATTTCCACCACAAACGGCCCTGTGATCGCTTTGGGTGTGGCAGAGCATTTCTCTTACCATAAGATTTGTAAAGACAAACCCTTATACAATTATTCTATAAAATTTTCGAAGGATTGTCAACCTTGATACTGAAACAATCTTGATTTTCACACGGATCACATATTTGTTTTCCCTGATATGAGCTACAGGAATGGTTTTCATCCCATCTTCTCTGCAAAACAGCCAGGTCCCCTCCCCAGGAAAATTTATAATTCTTTTCCAAATAAATATTTGACAATTCATTAATATC
>JASFVS010000117.1:0-8498 GCA_050049715.1 Phycisphaerales bacterium | reverse complement strand
TGCTGCTACAGAGGCCTTTTTATAGGAACTAATTATGACAGTGAAGCCGTTTTTTTAGGCTGAAAACAAGGAAAAGAAAACCGTTTTCACACTTTAGACTTGTCATTTACGTCTTTTTATGTTAGAATTTGAGTAGAGACAAGCAGGAAAAAACGGCAAGGGAAACCGGCCGATAAAAATAATGTCTGAGGATGGGAGAATAATCATGAGAGGTTGGAGGATTAAGTTCGTTTTTCTGCTGATAGTCTATTTCGCCGGATTTGCAACTGCGATTTATACTTTGGCGCCCGTTGATGAGAAGAAAACAACAAAAGCTTCCGTTACTTCGTTTTTTTCAAGAAATACAACGGAGGAAAATGATGGAGTTTTTTCAGCGCTCAAATCGGACGACTTTGCAAAATCTCTGAGCACAGGGATGCACAAATGCGTTGACTTCGGCAAGGAAGCTGCCTGGCGCACAGGTAAATTCATCAAACGAAAGATTGAGCAAAAACACCTTATGGACGACAGCTAAACTACAGTACTAACACGACGCCTTGCTTTGCATTAACGGTATTATTAACTGTTCGTTCTTGATTACTAAATTATATCTGTATACACATTACTGAAATCCTTGGAGGGGGGGGCGTGGGCCACTTGGGGCCCACGGCCTTCAGTTTTAAACCCACTACTCTTATTTTTATTCTAAGTCATATCTTTCCAAGCTGCTTGTTGAACATACGTAATTGAACATCGATAGCGCTTAGAACCCAATCAATATAATGTAATTGATGAGCAGGCCGATTGTGGCCTTCATTCATCAAACCTCTCTGAACAGCTTTCAGAAATTTACTTATTGTCTGCGGCCTGATTTCCGTAGGTTTGGCGGCCCATTGCTTTAACTTCTCATATTCCCGTTGTAATTTTCGGCTGCCTCTTAGCTGTTCAGCCGTCAGATAATCCGCCGGGTTATAGGCCAATTGCAGGCCTTTGAGACATAAGATTAAAGGTTCATAATTGGCTCTTCTCTCCAAACGAATAAATTTATACTGCTGAACATGCGTAGTAGCCTGCGCAGGATATCTGTTTGCAATAGTATCCGAACCCAGATACCATCTGCGTTTGCTGGTTCTGGCAAAAACAAGCTCTTCACTCCATGGTTTTATCTTCGCTTCATCGCTTGGTGCATCAACCAAACTCTCTGAAGCCGAACCGTAACTACCAACTCCAAATGAATTGGCCGAGTTTTGTGTTATTTCATCATAACCCATTCTCGAAACCCATAGTCCGCCAGTGTCTTTTAGTTCAGGACCACCACCAAGCACAAGCAAACACTTCACAAAACCAAGGGGCAGCATCTTTTGATTGTTCATTTGTTTTCTCCGAAGCTGGAAAGAAAGATGTAAGCTGTGCGGGTGAACATCATAAAAATTAACAATCTCCTGTATCAACTGATTAAGAAGCCATGGGTCCGCGGTCGCCGGCCGAGACAACTCCCCACGGATATTCAATCTTCCGGGTGCAAGCTCTAAAAAACCCTGCCGGCGTGCCTGGTCGGTTGAGCCGGTGTGGTCATCGATATATCCACCGAGCTTCCAGGACAAAACATGCAGGCTAAAATCATAGAAATACTTAAATCCATCGTAAACCGGGTCTGTTTTGTTTTGAATGCTTCTCTGGGGTTCCACGGCCGCAGGACCGAGATTGCTCAGTTCTATTTCAGCTCCGAGCGGGACCAGTCCGGGTTGAAGATTGGAACGAATCTGTGTGAGCTTTGCCAGGGCAATTCGAGCATGGAACATACTTTTCGCCGCGCTTACAGCATACTTAACATAGTCAACGAGGTCATATTGTTCATAGGGCATCGTCTGAAAACATTTCTTAACGATTAAATTAACGGCCGCATAGTTTGAATTCACCATTTGCAGAGCCGCAAGCAAACTTACAGATCTGTCAAAATAACGTTCGGAAGTCCGCATATGCTCAAGCTCGAAGCGGTATTCGGACCGAATTCGTTCATCGAGCTGACTAAGCAGAACCTGCCTTATTACCAACATTAAATAGTTTTTAATGAACGGCCTAGCCTGAGGGTCATCGTATAAATGTTTTATACTCGGTCTTGGCCTGTCCAGCTCATGCTCAAGAAAATAATCACTAAACGCATCGGTACCATAATGGCTCATTACCAGATCGCGTTCCGTAGTAGCCAGAAGCTCTCTGTCGGCCCGGCGCTCCGAATCTGCATCCGCCGTTCGCTCACCGGGGCGGGTGTGCTTCGTGATGAACTTCTCAATGCGTTTGCGTAACCAAAGCTCGTGTATCAGATTAACATGGAATCTGTCACCGAAATGCTTCTCCATCGACTTATGAGTCACCAGGTAAGCCTGGGCTTTAACGGTACCATTTGCGGTGTTGACCAGAACCATTTCCCTGTCATAACGTTTACCTTCATACCTGTCGATTTCAGCCATTGCCTCTACCGGCACATCATGGATTACTAAACCTTCTATTCTTGATGAAAACTCTTCAATAGCATAGAAATAAACATTGTCCGGGCTGACTCTTCTATAATGCGGAAGTAAAGCAGGCTCGGCTAAAAGAGTATTTTTATCCACCCTGGAAGCTTTTCTGGTAAAACTCAATCCGCTGACTGATTGAAATATCCTGCGATCCTTCAGCGAACCATAGATGAACAGATTGACATTCGCTTCACTCATACGTCATATTACTGTATCTAAACGACTAATTACCCTTGCGAATTTGCCCCCACAATTTAAACAGCTCTTTGAACGCGCGAAGAATCACCCGCAAATTAGCGCCGGTCTGTGTGCCGGCCGTCCGAGGATAATGATGGACACCTTTTTGTGTTATGCGATAACCTTTTCGTACAGCTCGAGCTAAAGTTTCAGTATCAATAAGAGCACCGGTACTCACCAACTTAATATTATCAAAAATTTCCCTTTTAAATAACTTAAAAGCACAATCTATATCACGTACTTTCATACCAAAAAGCAGGCAAACAAGCTTAGTCCAGCACCATCCGTTGATTTTACGTATGAGGTTATCCTTACGGTCCAGTCGGTAGCAGCTAACAATATCATATCGCTCCATTAAAGGCAAAAGTGCCGGCATTTCATTCATATCAAATTGACCATCCCCATCGGTATAAAAGACAAACCTTTTCGTGGCCATCTTAAAACCAGTTTGCAGAGCCGCTCCATAACCAAGATTAGTCTGATGATGCGCAACCTTAATCCTGTCGTTTTCACCGGCAATATTATCAGCTATCTTGCCGGTACCGTCACGACTACCGTCATCAACAATAATTATCTCGAAATCCCCATCGAGCCCTTCTAATGTCACAAGAGCTTGTTTTACCACTCTCTCAAGATTATCGCATTCATTATAGCAAGGGAAAAAAATACTAATAGAAATATCCGGCTTTATTACATGATGTTCATTGATTAGCGATGTTTCGTCAACTTGAGCATTTCCGCCTGAATCAGATTCCTTTTCTGGTTTGCTTCCCCTTGCCACAGGCTACCACCTCTTGTCCCGAGCTACCCTGAGCAATTCACCAACACATTTAGTCGCCTGAGTATCATAAAAGTTCGCAAGCTCGGTATTCTTCATTTTTCGAGCAATATTCCCCAAATAAAGACATGCCCTCTGTGCGGCTTCAACCCTGTTGCGATAGCCATTCCGTTGCATCCAGACAGACTCATTTTCTACAAAGTCCTTGACATAATCTTCACAAAATTTCTCAACTTGAGGTCTTATCTCAGCAAACTGTGATGCAATAAATATTATTTCCCGCATAGGGGCCGGTGACGGATTCAAATTAAACGCACGAACGGCAAAATCAAATCCCTTCTGCTTCTCTTTTATCCCAAAACGATAGAAAAGCCAGCTATGAGCACTAATAAGATTCTTATGATACTCGTCAGGATAAATATTGCTTCCATTAAATATCCCATCGTAAAGCGCTTTTCCCTGAGGTGTTCCTATATCAACGAACAATTTTTGCTTGTTATTAAAAAAAACAAGAGGCCAATTAGGATTACGTTCAAGACCCAGGACTGCGTGATATGAGGTCTTAACGTAATATTCCTCAGGCGGAGGAGGGCTATATGTGTTATGAGGCATTAGAACCACCCAGACATTTTCTTCCCTGAGCTGCTCATTCATCCACTTGCCGATTTCTTTATAATCGGATGCGCTTAGACTTTGCCTGCCCCTGACTCGGGCACGTGCGACTAATTGAGCCGTAAGCGGTCCACCGGACATTATATATGACCATCTATCAAAGGCATCTCTGTTATAAGCGGCCTGTGCTCTGCCATCCATAAATAACTTAAGAGGCGTTCGACCTGTATTCGGATCAGGCTCCTGGCCGAACGCAATGAAACCTCCTTCAGTCCAGTAATTAAACATTTTACCTTTTAACTTATTGTCTTTTATAAACTTGCAGGCATAAAACGGCTTCTGGCCGGAATCGGTCATCCGCATAAAAACAGAAGTCAGTTTTGGGTCACGAGGCCAGGGGTCAAGATAAATACTCTTAAACTTAAGCCCCCACCATACACCAAAAAATGAAATCGCAAAGACACCAACACAAATAACAGATAATCGTAAATAATCCGGCATCGCAGAGACAGTAAGGCGATTCTTTTTTCGATAGTTCGACGCTGCTGACATTGCACAAATAAGCTGATCTATAAACATCGCTATAACCGGGCACGCCGCAATGCCGGCTATCGGTATGAACCTGCGGGATCGTATGGCCATATATACGGTAAGTACGGCAATGATAATTAACGGCAAATCAATTTTAGGCCATTGGTACTCGCCCGCAATTTTTTCTTTTCGTTTACGCCCTTTATTAACAGAATTGCGCGATATTATCATCACAAATACCCAAGCTAAAAGAGCCAGCCAGGCAATAATGTACATTACTAAAAAAGGTACTGCGGTACCTACAGGATTATCCCAGTCAAAAGCAGGACGCCACTCGTGGATCTCACGCCACCTCGCGGCATGTTCACTGACACTGATGACAAAAGTATGAGTTAGATTCGTTAGATGGAAAGGATTGAATAAAACCACGGCTATAAAAGTAACAAATGCAGCGATAACTATATGGGAAATACCCTTCTGACTAACAGAAACCAATCCTTCTTTAAAACACCACAGGATGGCGGAAAAAACTATATACGCAAAAATCATCAAGAAAATTAACGACCAGGATATATGAATTATTCGCGCAAGACAAGCTACAACAACCAGGTAACCGGTCACCCAAAAAGCCAACGTCTTTTTGTTCGGAATTGATGTCGGCAAAAGCAATCCCACAAACGGAAAGAGCATTATGAATGCATATATATACCCACCGTGAACATTGCACCAGAAAACCGTTACCGGAACGATGAGCCATATATACAACACATTTCGATATGTAGTAAGGACAAGTATAAGTAAAAATACGGCAACCAGCATATTTGAAAAACCTGCCGGACGAATATCAAGAAATGACCGGCCTATAAACAATGAAAAACAGGAAAAGACCGCGCAAAGCGCCGGATTAACACCCATCAAACGACCGGTATAATAGACGCAAATCATTGTAATTATATAAATAGCGAATTTCCAATAGACAAGTGCGTTGGATGGAAAACTTACACCGTCTGCATAAGATGATTTTGGAATTAACGAATAGAAAATCACATGCGTCAACCAGTTCTGATTAACCCAGCCGGTCGGATGCCAGTATTTAACCGTTTCGATGCCAACTTTATTCGCTATCCATTGTGCCCAATTCGGCCATGTCTTGATTTCTTCTTCCGTAGGTCCTGCTTTATGTGAATTTGCGCTAAACGGCTCGACAGTATCAACACCATGATTAACAAAGTGCCGCCCGCAGGCCATCGCTACCCACGTATCGCCGGCCGCCACCATATGTGTGCAGGCATGAAATGTAAAAATAAGCATTGCCAGCCAACATATAATCATCGACCAGCCGGAAAAAGCACTTCGTTTGGTCGGATTTAACACCTGCCCAGAAGATGTTGCATCACTCGTTTGCTTATTTGAAGCTTTGTGTTTATTTGTCCTGACCCCGTTAGAAACCTTCGTCTTTCGAGCCATATTCTTACTCCTTCTGGTTTTTTCTAACAAGGTAAATTAACTTAGCCATTCTTTCAGTCTGTCTAATCCTTTGGTTATTTGCTCCATCGAACATGCAAAACTCAAACGAACATTATTTTCACAACCAAACGGCAAACCAGGGACAAGGGCAACATTGGCCTGTTCCAAAAGTGCCTTCGCAAAGTCCATACTGCCGTTAATTTTGACGCCATTAATACTTCGGCCATAATGGCTCGAAACATCAGGGAAACAATAAAAAGCACCCGTAGGCTCAAAGCATTTAATACCTTCGATATCGTTGAGCCTTTCGGCCATATATTTACCCCGCCGCTCGAATTCCACCCTCATTTTTTCTATCGCCTGCCCGGCTTGTTCACCCAGCGCCGTAATCGCTGCATATTGGCAAAAAGTTGCAGGGTTGGAGGTCATATGGGATTGAAGACGCCCCATAGCCTTTATAACTTCCAAAGGCCCTGCGGTATATCCCAGACGCCAGCCTGTCATAGAAAATGCTTTACTCAAACCATTCAGTGTTATAGTCCTGTTGAAAGCATCCTCGCTTAAAGAAGCAAAACTCACAAAAACCGTATCGCCGTATATTAGTTTTTCGTAAATTTCGTCCGAGATTACCACTATCTTTGTCCCCTCAAGGACCTTCGCTATATCTTTTAATTCCTGAGGTGTGTAAGTAAAACCGCCCGGGTTATTCGGCGAGTTAAGCAACAGCATAGCAGTTTTATCTGTGATGGTTTCTTTCAACTGCGACGGCGTAATTTTGAAACTGTTACTTATATCAGTTTGAACAATCTTAGCAACAGCTCCTGTAAGCTTTATCGTCTCAGTATAAGTGACCCAGTACGGCGTTGGAAGGATAACCTCATCGCCGGGGTCGAGCACTGCTTGCATCGCTTCGTAAACCGAATGTTTGCCACCGATATTAACAATGACCTGGTCGGGACTGTACTCAAGACCGTTCTCCTTTTTGAGCTTATTGGCAATGGTCGTTCGCAACTCAATTATTCCAGCTGCGGCCGTGTACTTGGTCTTACCCGCCTTCAGCGCCTCAATAGCTGCTTCCTTGATATAATCCGGAGTATCGAAATCCGGCTCTCCCGCACCAAAACTGACCACATCCACACCTTGAGCTTTCAGTTCCTTTGCACGTGAAGTAACAGCTATAGTCGCCGATGGCGGCACCTCCTGGGCCCGTTTACTTACTTTCATTTCCTTCAAACCTTTCTAATTTGAACTATACTTACATAAAAACCGCACTATTAAATACAAAACAGTTTTATCAGTCAAGAAAATACCATGTTCCAAGACAGATGGCGGCATCGAACTTATTGACAGGATTTCATAAAGTTGCTAATTTATTTTTATGATTCACGCTTTCAAAATTAAGGCTGCATCAGTTTTCAGTCTCCCGGAAGCAACGAAGCTATCCTTTATCTTCTGCTTTCTGTCCTCTGTCTTGCTGTGTTTTTGCACGACAGGCTGTAAAAAACCTGAAGAAAAGCCAATATGGGAACAAGTTAAAATCGGTGACCTGGCACCCCGCCAGTCTGATAAGCCACCTTCAGCACGACTACTAAAGACTATAAACTTCGACCTGCACATCCTTGAAATGCCGGCCGACAACATTGATAAACTTGACGACATCCGCAAGACTTTATACACAAGACCTATACGATATAACAGTCAGCACGCTTTCGGCGCCAATTCATTTTCGGTTTGCTTCGGTCAAGTACGAATGTGGAATGAAGTCTATGGTCTGTTGCTTGACGCCGACAGCAAAAAAATAGCGAAAACATTATTGATGCTCACCGATAACCAAACTGATGACATTGCAATCGCAGGAATAAGCAGCCCAAGAGCCATTTTCTTCAAGTCAATTTACGGCTCAAGGGAAGGAGCAAATGTAGGCCCCGGCATTCTTGCCCTGAGGATAAAAACGCAAAAAGTCCCGAGTTCAAGAGGGGTAATCAATGTTACCGCCTATCCCGTATTTTCTCCACCAATAGGAAGAAGCACTATCCCGGAATTAGACACACGTGTAAAAAGACGAGAATTTATCTTCAGTTCAGCCGCCTTCGGATTGAAAATGAGCCCGGGCGATTTCATCTTATTAGGACCGAAAGAATACAACAGCGACCAAACTTCTTTAGGCGGTCTGTTCTTCAGTAATCCTAAAGGCAGCTTGTTCCCGGATGAAACCGAAGGCAAGTCATCCGTATTCAAAGCCTCCGTTAGGATATTCCTGCTCGTTTGTACCGGCATAAATGACTGACCGACGTATGCTCAATCCAACAGTGATACTATCTCAATGCAATGACTACAATCCATCCGGGATTGCCGAAGCATTACAAAAACAATTC